>NZ_MJXL01000008.1:0-9967 GCF_001762785.1 Campylobacter sp. BCW_6463 | reverse complement strand
ATCAACGAAAACATCCTTGCTACTAAAAAAGGTTTAGAACAAGACAATCAAGCTGTTAAAGAATCAGTTCAAACCGTATCAGTTGTAGAAGGTGGTAATTTAACAGCAAGAATTACTGCTAATCCAAGAAACCCACAACTTATTGAACTTAAAAATGTTCTAAATAAACTTCTTGATGTTTTACAAGCTAGAGTAGGTTCTGATATGAATGTTATTCATAAAATATTTGAAGAATACAAAAGCTTAGATTTTAGAAATAAAATCTCTAATGCTTCAGGAAGTGTTGAATTAACTACTAATGCTTTAGGCGATGAAATAGTTAAAATGCTAAAACAAAGTTCAGACTTTGCTAATGCTTTAGCTAATGAAAGTGGAAAATTACAAACTGCTGTTCAAAGCTTAACCACTTCTTCAAATTCTCAAGCTCAATCTTTAGAAGAAACTGCAGCAGCTTTAGAAGAGATCACTTCTTCTATGCAAAATGTTTCAGTTAAAACTAGTGATGTTATCACTCAATCTGAAGAGATTAAAAATGTTACAGGTATTATAGGAGATATTGCAGATCAAATTAATCTTCTAGCTTTAAATGCAGCTATTGAAGCTGCACGTGCTGGAGAACATGGTAGAGGCTTTGCTGTTGTGGCTGATGAAGTTAGAAAACTAGCTGAGAGAACTCAAAAGTCTTTATCTGAAATAGAAGCTAATACTAATTTACTTGTTCAATCTATCAATGATATGGCAGAAAGTATTAAAGAACAAACTGCAGGTATTACTCAAATCAATGATAGCGTAGCACAAATTGATCAAACTACTAAAGATAATGTTGAAATTGCTAATGAATCAGCTATTATTTCTAGTACAGTAAGTGATATAGCTAATAATATCTTAGAAGATGTTAAGAAGAAGAGGTTTTAATTAGTCATTCAAGCCCAAAAAAGGGCTTGAATTTTAAAAATTTATGCTATGATTTTATATATTTTATCAAGGAAAATATATGAATTTATGGGATAAAAAAGCCAAAACTTACACAAGATATCAAAACACTTTAAACACCATACAAAAGCAAACTTTTGAATATTTACAAAATTTAAAGATTTCTTTTCAAAATAAAAGCATTATAGATATAGGATGTGGAACTGGAGTTTGGACTTTACACTTAGCTAAAGAGGCTAAAGAAATTTTTGCCTTAGATAGTGCAAATGCTATGCTTGAAATTTTACAAGAAGATGCCAAAAAACTAAATCTTAACAATATAAAATGCGAAAATTTGAGCTTTGAAACTTGGATGCAAAACAATCCTAATGCTAAATTTGACCTTGCATTTTTAAGTATGTCCCCTGCTTTACAAAATGAAAAAGATTATACAAATTTCTTAAATCTAGCTAAAACAAAAATTTATCTTGGTTGGGCTGATTATAGAAAAAGTGATTTTTTAGATCCGATTTTTAAATATTTTAATACCGAATTTAAAGGTTTTTATAAAAAAGATTTAGAAAGTTATTTACTAGAAAAAAATATATTTTTTCATAAGATTGTTTTTGATGAAACACGCAAAGTTCAAAGAACGAAAGAAGAGGCTATAGAAAATGCTCTATGGCATTTAAACATTAACAAAATCACAGCTTCTAAAGAAACTGTAAGTTCTTTTGTTGAAAATGATATTATTGAAACTATAGAATCCAAAATAAAACTTTTAATTATAAATAACTTATAAAAACATTAAGCTTATACTTATTACAATTTCACCGATTATTTCAAAGGAGTTTTTAATGGTTAAAAATTTAATCATCAAATTTGGACGCTTGATTCTTGATGCAATTGCAGTGATAAGTTTTGTTGTAGCTTTGCTTTATTCTCTTTTTATGATGTTTAGCATTGGATTTTTAGCTGGTTTATTGTCGCTGATAGTCAGTTTTATTGCTTTATTTTTAAGTTTTTTTGTGATCTATCTTGTTATAGATATCAGAGATACTCTTGTAAATAAAGCTTAAATTTTCCACCTTTAGGGTGGAAAATCAATGTTTTAATTGAAATTTTAAAATTTCTCCGGCCATATAAGGCACGACTTGATTGTATTTATCTTCATAAACATTTGGCACTTGCCATTCTTTTTCTTCTAAAGTTAAAATTTTATCTTCTTTAAATTTCAAATCATAAATTTTACAAGCGTTATCGCTTAAAAATTTTTGCAAATTTTCTTTGGAGCTATTTTGCTTAAATAATTCAGCTAAAACAGGTAAAATCACTGGGGCGCTAAATACACCTGCGGCACAACCGCAACATTCTTTAGTGTGCAATGGATGAGGCGCGCTATCACTTCCAAACATAACTTTTTCATAACCACTAAAGGCAAGCTCACAAAGTACTTCTTTATCTTCGTAACGCTTGGCTATAGGCTTACAAAAAAGATGAGGATTCATTTTACCTCCGATAACATCATCTAAAGTGATGATTAAATGATGTAAAGTGATTGTCGCATATAAATTTTCATAATCTTTTAAAAGTTCACATAAAGTTTTAGTGGTAATATGCTCCATTACAATTTTTAATTTTGGAAAGTTTTTTGCTAATTTTTCATAGATTTTAGCAAAATTTGCCTCTCTATCCATGACAAAATCATTTGTTTCACCATGCACTAGCAAAGGAATCTTTAAATCACTCATAGCCTCTAAAGTAGGTTTTAAATACTCTATATCAAAACTTGAAACTCCACCATTTGAATTTGTTGTAATTCCTGCTGGATAAAGCTTAATGCCAAAAATTTCATCTTTGGCAATTTGAAGAAATTTCTCATCATAATTTTTAAAAAAAAGTGTCATTAAAGGAGTGAAATTTTCATCTTTACAAACCTTAATGATACGCATTTTATAAGCTTTTAGATCTTCTAAATTGCAAAGCGGAGGGATTAAATTTGGCATAATCACAGCTGCACAAAAATCTCTTGCACTCAAAGGTGCAATAAGTTCTAGCATTTGATTATCTCTTAAATGCAAATGCATATCTAAAGGATTTTTAAGTATCATTTTTATCTCCTATATTTAGCTGATAAAATCCATTCTTAAGGCGCTTGAAAAGTTTTTTTTCTTCTAAAAATTTAAAAGTAGCAATGATAGTGGGTTTGCTTTGATGTAATTTTTCTTCAAGCTCACTGATTTTAATCATAATAAAACCATTTTCATCGGCATTTTCACATAAAAATTTTAACAATTCAAAACGCTTTTTTCCTAAAATTTCTCGTATTAAATTTTCAAATTTCATAAGTAAATGCTATATAAAATAAAACCCCAAACAAAAAGAGCTAAAAGCACACTAAAAAACACTGCCGCACTCGCACAATCTTTAGCAATTTTTGCCTTTTCATGCCATTCATTTGTAATCAAATCAACACAAGCTTCAATAGCTGAATTTAAAGCTTCTATAATTAAGATAAGTATTAAAACACTTACCAATAACAAATGTTCCAAAAAACTAACTTTTAAGAAAAAACTAAAAACTATCGCAGGGATAATAATGCAAAGTTCAATTCTAAACGCCATTTCATTTTTAAATAAAGCAAAAACCCCTTCTAAAGCATATCTTGCGTTATTTAAAAAATGATATTTAGGCTTCATGGATTTGCCTTAAGTTTAGGATTTAATAAATCATATTCTGGCTCATAAACACTTGTTTTTACATCAAAATATCCTAAAAGAGTGCTAAAAAGATTATCTTGAGAAAGTTTTAAACTTTTATGTTCTTTAGCTAAATTCATTAATTTTTCATCATTACTCCAAAAAATAGCAGGAATATGAGTTTGATAACTTGGTGCTATAGCATAAGGCATACCATGAAGATAAATATCATTTTCGCCCAAACTTTCACCATGATCTGAAAGATAAAATAAAGAACTTTCATAATCTTTTTGCTCTTTTAATAGTTTTATAATCTCACTTAAAAAATAGTCTGTATAAAGCAAAGTATTGTCATAAGTATTGATTAAAGCCTTACTATCACATTTTGAAAGTTCATTGGTATCACAAGTTGGAGTAAATTTTTTAAACTCATTTGGATAGCGTTTATAATAAGTTGGCCCGTGAGAACCTTGCAAATGAAGAACTATTATATTTTGATCACTCAAATGATTTAATTTTTCTTTAAAAGGAGTGAGTAAATTTTCATCCAAATCACTAGAAAGCTTTTGTTTATAAGCTAATCTATCACAAACCCCTTTACAACCACCAGAATTATTATCAAACCATGCAGCATCTACACCTGTTTTATAAAGTATATCCATGGCATTTTCTTGAAATTCTGAACTCGAATAATCTCTACGCTTGGATATAGAAAACATACAAGGTAAACTTACCGCTGTTGCTGTTCCGCATGATGAAAAATTATCAAAAAAGACTACATTATCTTTTTTAGTATAAAAATTGGTATCATTTTTAGTATATCCACCCAAAGAGTAATTTGCTGCTCTAGCGGTTTCACCCACTACCAAAACCAAAATTTTTTTAGTGTGATTGTTTTCTCTATAAGCATCATTAGCTATAGTTTTAAATTCTGGCTTAGCTTTTACAAAACGAACATAATAGCGATATACGGCATAAAATTGATAAAAAGGAGTATTATACATTCTTATTTCATTATAGTTTCTAAAAAAAGGCAAGAAAGTTTTACTTAAAGGGATTAAAACTGCACTAACCACAATCAAACCTGATATTATATTGATAATTTTAATTTTTATATGAAATTTAAAACTACCATAATCAATTTTCACTTTAACAACATAAAAAGCCAACAACAAAGCCAAAACAATAAATAAAATTAATTTTAAATTTAACAAATCTTTTACTTCTTTGATATCCGTTTGAACAACATTTTGTATCATATCAGAGTCTATAAGCACCCCATAAAAACTAATAAAGTAAACACTTAAAAAAGATGATATTATAAAGAATATAGAGAAAAATTTAGTAAAAAATTTCATAAAAAGTAAAGAGAGAATTGCATGAACTAGTGCAAAATAGACCACAATGAAAACAAAAGTTATAAACCAATTTTGATTGTTTTTTTCATACACAAACTCAAATAAATTAAAATTTAATATTGCAATCATTAAAGAATTTAAGAAAGTAAACCAAAACCAAGTTAATCTAAGCATATAAATCCCACCTTCAAATTTAAGATTTTAATTCTATTAAATTTGTTTAAATAGATTGTAGTTTTAAATCTTTTTATGCTATGATTTACACTTTTAATGAAAATTTTAAGGAAAATAATGAAACTACTTTCATGGAATGTCAATGGCTTAAGGGCTATTTGTGATAAAAATGCACTTGATTGGATAGCACAAGAAAAAATTGATTTTATAGGTTTTCAAGAAATCAAAGCACATGAAGATAAATTTCCTAAAAAAATTTATGAATATCCTTTTAAACACATGTATTTTAATTCTGCTAAAAGAGCGGGATATTCTGGGGTAATGAGTCTTTGTAATTTTGATAGCGAAGTAAAAAAATGCGAATTTTTTGATGATGAAGAAGGCAGGGTTTTAGAACACCGCTTTAAAAATATCGCACTTTTTAATATCTATTTTCCAAATGGTCAAAAAGATGAAGAGCGTTTAAATTTTAAGATGAAATTTTATGCAGATTTTTTAGTGTATTTAGATAAGCTTTTAAAGGATGGATTTGAAATTATTATTTGTGGCGATGTTAATACCGCTCATAAAGAAATCGATCTTACCCATCCAAAAGCCAATGCCAACACTTCAGGTTTTTTACCTATAGAAAGAGCTTGGATTGATGATTTACTAAAACTTGGTTTTATAGATACTTTTAGAGAAATTAATGGTGAAATCAAAGAAAAATACTCGTGGTGGAGCTATAGAATGAAAGCAAGAGAAAGAAATGTGGGTTGGAGGATCGATTATTTTTTCATTTCAAAAGGTTTAAAAGATAAACTTAAAAACGCTTTCATAAGAGATGATATTTTTGGCTCTGATCACGCACCTGTAGGCATAGAAATAGATATTTAATATCCCAAAAAATGGGATATTATTTTTTAACAAATTTTTTTGCTTTTTCCCAAAGTCTTACACCGAGCTTTTTAGCTTTTTTGGAATTTAAATCTTTGTATTTTTCACTAGCAATTTTTTCTAATTCAAAAATTTCTTGTTTAAAACGATTTAATTTTCTTTGAGTAAGTTTATTAAAATCATTAATCTTTGGATTTCTCTTAATATCATTTAAAACTAGTATTAGTTGTTCTCTACTTTCACTCGCAAGACGTCTAAATTTAGCAAAAAGATTATCAAGTTCATGTTCTAGCAAATTCTCAACTATACTCTTACAAGGATCATTTTGCAGTTGAATCTCTTTTTTTAAAAGAGCAATAAAATCATCTTCTATACCTATTAGTTCTTTGCTTTTTAAACTAACATCTTCTTCAAAATTTGCATAAGTTAATGAAGCTTTAAATTTTTCCATTGCTAAAACAATACCATCTCTTGTGCCTTTAATCACACCTAAACAAAGATCTTTTGCATAAGCCATAGATTCATTAGCTATTTCAAAAGCGGTATTTAAAATAATACTTGAAATTTGTAAAATTCTTTCTTTTTCAAAATGAGCTTCACAAATGGCATTATATACGAGATTTTTAGCTATTTCGCTACTTGTAAGTTCTATATCTTCAGCCTTTTCTAATGTGGTTAAAAAAGCACTTTCAGCGGTTTCTTTTAAAATTCCAAGCATTTCTATATCAAATAAAATAGCATCATTTAAACCACCGCTAAATTCATCACAAAAAGAACATTCTTGTAAAATACTCTCGAATTCAAAAAAATTATCGCTGATTTGATTTTTAATCAAATTCTTTTGATTTTCAATCTGTTTGTTTAATAATTCAGCTTCACTAATATACTCATAAAGCGAATTTTGAGCATCTGCAACACTTGCTTTTACCAGAGCCTTAATAACCTTTGAAACATTTTCATCGTCACAAAAATCAAGTTTTTTTAAAATAGTTAAAAATTCAACCAAAAGAGAATTTAAAACTTTTTTTGTTTCATGAGGATTATGTGAAATTTGTTTATATGCAAGATTAAAACTCAAGTCCTCAAGTAAATCACTTGCTTCATCTTTACCGAGATTTGACAAAGAATTTTCAAAAATAATTAAAGTATTTTTCATTTTTCCTTCTTTCTTAAAGCACAAATTTTGCTTTAGCTTTTAATTTATCAAATATATCCAAACGATCTTTTTTGCTATCCACATAAACATTTAATAAATAACTTTGATATTTTCCGCTCGCACTTGAATTCGAATGTTCAAATTTATATTCTCTTTGACCTAAAATTTCTTGAAAAATTTCACTTGCCTTAACATGTACCTCAAAAATCACCTTATAATCCCAAAAAGTAGGATAATTGATCTGAGGTTCTTTTTTAAGATCGCACAAATTTACCACTTTTGCCTCCTTCTTTGCTTTCAAGCACTATATCCGTAATCCTCATTGATTTATCTATAGCCTTGATCATATCATATATAGTTAAAAGTCCTATACTAACCCCACTTAAAGATTCCATTTCAACACCTGTTTTACCTTCACACTTAACTGTTACAATAAGCTTAAACGCACATTCTTTAACAAATTCCACAATATCAGTTTCGACTTTAGAAAGCATCAAAGGATGGCACATAGGAATAATTTCACTTGTTTTTTTAGCCCCCATTATAGCCGCAACAATAGCTGTTTGAAGAACAGGGCCTTTTTTTGCAGTATTGTTTTTAATTACATCAAAAGCTTCTTGACTCATATATATCATACCACTAGCTGTGGCTATTCTTGAAGTAATATTTTTATCGCTTACATCTACCATTTTAGGATGATTGTTTTCATCTAAATGACTTAATTTCATAAATTCACCTTTTAAAAAATTATAAAAATTATAGCAAAACCAAACAAATTTAAGATAAAATAAGCTTTGTATTTTTATTTAAGGAGAAAACAATGGCTTATGAAGATGAAGAAGATTTAAATTACGATGATTATGAAAACGAAGATGAAGAATATCCACAAAATCACCATAAAAATTATAATTACGATGATGATGATTACGAATACGATGATGATAACAATGATGATGATTTTTATGAGATGGATTAAAATACAAAATTTTCATCTTTAAATTACAAGCAATGTCTTCACAGGGCTTGTAATTTATATCTTAATAATACCCAACGCACATACTCTCAGTGATTTTAATACGCTTTTCAAAAGGAGCTGGACTAAAAAAATGGCATTTTTCTATATAAATATGCTGATGATAATTTAGCCCTAAAAAATCATAAAATTTTTTTAGATTAACAAATTTAATCCCACAAATCTCCTTAAGCTCTAAAAGTTTATAAATAGAAGAATTATTTTTTTCCACTAAATGAGAGGGGGCTAACCCAGTAAAAGAACAAAAAGCACTTGCCAATACAAAACCATTTAAACCGCTACATTGCCTTAAAGCTTGCTGATGTTTTTCTAAAATGCAATTCCTATGCAAAAATACAATTCTTGTTCCTTGATATCTACCTATTTCTACATTTTTCCAAAATTTATAAGCATTTTTTGAAATTCCAGCAAAACGATGAAATTCAGCGTTTAAAATATAGTGATCTAAAAATTCATTAGGAGGCAAGATTAAACTTTTCATCACTACAATTTAGAGCCCTAAAAGAGCTCTTTAATCTTCTTTGTTTAAATTTTCCTTAGCTTTGCTAGGAAGCTTAGATAAAAGATTATTTAAATCAAAATTAATTCCTTGAGTTTTTGCCTCTTCAAGTAAAGCAACTGCAGCTTTTGCGTTAAATGGAGAAGAGCCATCATGTGGAGCAAAAAGATGATCTGTTATTGCTAGAGCATAAGCGGATTTTTTCACTTCTTCGCGAGCAGCGTGAGGAGTGCGAACAAAACATATACTTTCAATCAAAACATCATCAAAATTCCAACGATGCAACAAAAATCCCAAGAAAGAAATATGATCTACACCTAAAAATTCATTCTCCGCTAAAGCAATATTTTCAATTTTAGTTTCATTTAAAAAAGTTAAAAATTCTTTCTCTCTATGATTTTGTATAAGAAAATTTGAAAAAATAACAATGCCAAGTCTTAAAAGCATTGCACAAGGAACTAAAAGATGAGAAAGTTTTTTATCTTCATTATTGAGCCAATTTGTGATAAAAGTTGCCTCTTCGTTGCAATTTCTTAAAAAAACTTGAGTATCCAAACCATATGGTGAAACATCTATTTTAAAACTATCTTTAATAGAATCAGCAGTAACTATGTTGATGATATTACCAACACCTAATAAAGTAATCACTTGATTTATAGTTGTAATTTCTCTTGTAAAACCATAATAAGGAGAATTTGCAAGTTGCAAAAGCTTAGCTGTCATTAAAGGATCACTTGAAATGATTTCAGCAACTTTCATGGTTTCTATATTTGAATTAGCCTCATTTACATATTTTCTTAATTTACTCACAGTATCAGGCAAAGGTGGCAAAACTTCAACGCTTTTTAATAAAAGCTCGTTCATATCTCCGATCATATTTAATACATCCTTATTTAATATTCAATGTTCTTCATAGATTTACAATTATATCTAAAATTTAATTTACTTATTGCACAAAGTGAATATTTAACGCTTGATTAAGTATAGTTAATTTGTAGATAAAATATCTAAAAAATACAAAATCAAAAATTTTAAATTTTTATCCAAAATATAAAAACTAAAAAAATACACTTTTAAATTTATTTTAAATATAATTTACAAATACCACAAAAATATTTACAACATTTCATACAAATTTACTCTCATTAAATTAATTTTTTTATATAAAATAAAATTTAAATTGAAATTTTATAGTTTTATAATAATCAGTATTTAATTATACTTTAAGTTTAAATATTTTATTATTCCGCTATTTTATTT
>NZ_MJXL01000007.1:0-66291 GCF_001762785.1 Campylobacter sp. BCW_6463 | reverse complement strand
AATTTAGCCATAGGGGGTCAGACCTACGGCTAACCCTTAGGGGTATTATATAAAAACCTTACTTAAACTTCTAAAACAAAATATGATAAATCTTTTATTTGGAAATGCAAAGCTTTATATAGCCTTAGCTTTAATGGCAATCTTAACAGGATATTTTTATCTAAGACTTGATAGCACAAAGGCAAAATTAGAAAAAAGTCAAAATGATTTAGCCTTAGCTTTAGAGATTAATAAAAACAACGAAGCAAGGCTAAAAGAACTTACGCAAATTCATAAAGCAGAATTAAAAGCAATCAATGAAGCAAACAATCAAAAAAACGAAGTTAAAGAAAGGATAGAATATGTTAAAGAATACATTTATAAAAGCAATGAAAATAATATTACCAAGCTTTTTAATGATGTCGTTGATAGGTTGTGGAACGACAACAACTCAAGTGATAACAAAAATAGAAATTCAAAAAGTTAGAATTCCGCAAGAATTACTAACACTAAGTCCGCTTGAAAAACCAATAGCAAAAAATGAACTTGATATTTTAAATGCTTATTCTATGCTTTTTTATAAATATAAACAGTGCGAAATTCAGATAAGCAAAATTAAGGAGTTGAATAATGAGTGATGTAAATGTTGATTATAGCAAAAGACTTGAAGCATTTAAAGAAATTTATCCGCAAATTTTAGAAATGAGTTTAGCAGAAAAATCTCCATTTGGAGAATTTAAAAAGCTTTTGGAGCAATTTGGAAACGATAATGTTATAAGAAATGACCAGCAATTCCAAAGCTTAGCACAAGCGTTGGTAAGTGTTGGACAAACCATAGTAGCTCAAAGTCAAAATACAGCTTTATCCATGATTTTACAAGGAGATGAAAACGAGCTTAACGCTGAAAAAGCTTTACTTTTAAGAGCTCAAACAGAAACAGAAAAAGCAAAACCTGCATTAATAGCTAGACAAACTTCACAGATAGATGATAATTTAAGAATAGAGGCTGCAAAAGTTACTCAGAGCGTTCAATTTGGATATTGTACTGGTGGACTTGATATACCTGAAGAGATTATGAAACTTGTTAAAGAAAAAATAGAAAATATAGAAAAGTCCTAATAATGCTTATAGATGAAAAAAGGCTTATGAGAAATTATACTCTTAAGCCTGCATATCCATCAAACATAGGAGAATTAGATACACAAGAAGTATATAAACAATGGTTTACCTATGCTATGATAGGGGTAAATAAATATGTTGAGCTTTTACATAAACAACTTGTAAGAAAAGGTAGAAGCCAAATTCAAAATATAAACCATCCGCTATTTAAAAATTCGTATATAGTGAAAAAATATAACATTAAAAGTTCTAGCACTGCACCTTACAATAAGGAAAACTATAATGATTTAGGACTTAACCAATTTTTCGTAGGGCAAGATCCATACAAACCTTATCAGGGAGATCCTAGTAGTGAAAATGGAATATATCATGATATTTGCGAAATAAGAACTAATTATAATTTAGGAAGTATGCAGTATTATTATGGTTTTCCAAATAATTTAGCTCTTTTATTTGAAAAAGAAAAAGCTTGGAAATATAATGGAAAAGGATTTTTTTATATTGATGAAAAAATAAATTTCAAAGATATATTAAATAAGGCATTGGAAAATATAAATTATGAAATACTTACAAATGATATAGAAGTAGTTATTTTTTCTCAAACCATCCAAAAAAATAACGAATGGATATATCCTAGTATTGATGATATTAAAATACCAGAAATTAAAGTAGAAAATGTTGAATTTAAACCAACTTTTGGAAAACCTTATAAAAAATTATGCATTGATGTTGAAAAATTTTATAATGATTTTAAAGAATTAAATAAAAATATATTTAGAATCGAAAAAGTAGAAATAACCTATAATGTATATGAGAAAGCACAAAAAACTAGAGAGAGTGATCCGAGTAAAATATATTATACTTTAACAAGCAAAAAGATATCTTTTTTTGAAGTATTTAACTCAATAAAAGAAAATTATAAATGTAAATATGCAACTCCTTTATGTTTTTATAATGGGTTTAATTTAGTTTGTTATGAAGAGCCTTATGTTGCTTATTCTTACCTCAATAATCAAAGCTTTGGAAAAAAAGATACAAGTGTTACGCCAAGCGTATATCCGCTATATAGAAAAAGTTCAAATTTGCCTTATGGACGTAGAGATAGATGGTTTGCATTATGGGATAGTTTTTATTATCTTTATGTATACGAAAAATCAAGCAAAGGAATTTTAAGCTTTTTGGCACCTATTGTTACTATTATTTTGGCTGTAGCTACTTGGTGGATTGGCGGACAAGGTGCATGGCTAGGAACATTGATAGGAGTGAGTGAGAATGTAGCTGCGGGTATCACACTAGGAATTAGCTTAGGTTTAGCCGTGGGTTCACTTACTGGAAATAAATTATTTTCAATTCTTAATGCTGTTTGGGGTTTGGTTAATTTTTTAGGTGCTTGGGGTGCTAATAATTGGAATTTAGCTGCAGATTTTACAAAAAATACAGCACAAGCAGCACAAGAAATGTCAACTTTTGAATCAACTTTAAATATTATTGGAAATTTACTAAGTGGAGCTAGTAAGATTTTTGATGTTGTTCAAAGCATTACAGCAGATACTCCTGATATGATAAATGAGCAAAGCGATGATTCTGATAATGAAGGTGGAAATGGAAGTGAAGCTGAAGAATTAGCAAAAGATGCAATTAATCCAACTTTATGGTATAATTTTGAAACTGCAGATATATTAAATGAAAAAATAGAAAAGAAAGAAAAACCTATTTTTATATTTTAATTTTTGTAGCCATTTTGTAGCCAAATTAAATTTGAAATATTTAAAATTTATATTTTATGGTATTTTATAGTTATTGTTAGGTGTTCGCCGTGGACACCATTTTATGAGGTGTTATTATGATAAAAATTGCTTTTTTTATAACTTTTGTAATTTCTTTTTTGACAGCACAAAGCCCAGTAAATTTTAAAGAAGATAATAATATAACAAAAGAACAAAATATATTTAAAGAACAACCTCCAAAACGCATTAAAATTCCAACGCATTAAAATATATGTCAGATTTGATTACGCTAGCACAATTATCACAAGGGTATCGTTATAATAGTGATTCTTTAATTTTAGCTGATTTTATTTTAAAACAAGGAATTAAAGGCGCTGTTTTTGATGTAGGTGCAGGCTGTGGTATCATAGGTATTTTACTTAAAAAAAATATTGCAAATTTAAGTTTATCTTTGATTGATATTCAAAAAGAAAATATAAAATTGATTGAAAAAAATTTAAAATCCAACCAAATACAAGGCGATATTTTTCATGATGATTTCAATCAATTTCAAAGCATAAAAAAATTTGACTTCATAGTTTGCAATCCTCCATTTTATAGACAAGGAGCTTACAAGAGTGAAGATCAGCATAAAGTTATAAGTAAATTTCAGGAATTTTTACCCTTGCATAGCTTTTTAACTAAAGCAAATTCTATGCTTAAGCCAAATGGTACTTTGTATTTTTGCTATGAAGCTTTAGCTTTAGATGAAATTTGTTTTATTTTAAAAGATATGAAAATAAAAATAACAAAGCTTTGCTTTGTACATACACATCAAAACAAAAAAGCAAGACTTGTTTTGATACAGGTAAAAAAAGGTTCAAAATCGCCTTGTGAGATTTTACCTCCTTTTTTTGTATATGAAAATGAAATTTTAAGCAAACAAATGCAAGAAATTCACTCAAGATTTAGGTTAAAAAGTTATGATATTTGATAAAAATTTTTCTTATGCTTTTGATGAAAATGCTTGTGAGAAATGCGGTGGAAAGTGTTGCACTGGAGAAAGTGGCAATATTTTTGCGAGCAAGGAAGAATTAGAAGCATTAAGAAAGCATTTAAATTTAGAAAGCAAAGAATTTGCTGAAAAATACTTGAGAAAAGTGGGCTTTAAAATGAGTTTTAAGGAAGTCGAATTTGAAGATGGCTTTGCTTGCATTTTTTTTGATACTCAAAAAAGAAATTGCAGTATCTACGATTTTCGTCCAAAACAATGCAGAACTTTTCCATTTTGGGAATATTTTAAAACACATCAAAAGGAATTAGAAAAAGAATGTATAGGTATTTGTTATTTGTCTTAGTAGCCTTTTTTTTGGCAGCTTGTGGAAGTTCAAAAATCAATGTTGTTTATCCTGATTATACAAAATATAAAAGCAATGATTTTGATTTAAGGGTTATGAAGGCTTATAATTATGAGTATTATAAACAATACAAAGAAGCCAGAGATGAATTTTTAAGTCTTTATCAAGATTATAATAATGCTAATTTTTTAGAAAATGCATTTTTACTTACTTTGGCAAACAATCTTGACAAGCAAGCAGAGTTAAATAATCTAGCAAAGCCTTATTTAAATCAAAATGACAATCTTAAGCGACTTAGTGCTCTTTATGCTTTAAATTCAAATGATATCAATAATGCTCAAAAACTTATGAAAGAGCTTTTAACAAAAAAGGATAGTGATCCTAGAAATTTAGAGCTTTACGGAGATATTTTGGTTAAAAAAAATGATTTAAAAAATGCCACAAAGTACTATAGATCTGCTTATAATCAAGTGCAAAACGAAGAAATTTTATTTAAACTCATAGGAATTTATGCGATTTTAAATGATACTTTAAATATTAAAAATGTTTTAGAATTTTCAAGAAAAACCAATGGTTGCACTCTCAAAACTTGCGTCTTGCTTGCTAAAATTTATTTTGATGAAAAAAATATCGAAGCTTTAAAAAGTATATATAAAGAGCTTTATCAACTTACCAAAAATAAAAGTTTTGCATTGGCTTTGGTTGAGCTTTTAAATTCTCAAGGCAAAACAGAAGAAGCTTTAAAAATTTCTTTGAAGTATGATTTAGATGATGATATTAAACTTGCTTTGTATCAGAATTTAAAACGCTTTGATGATGCTAAAAAAATGAGTTTAGCTCTTTATCATAAAACAAAAAATAAAGAATATCTTCTACGAGCGGCAGTTTTTGAATTTGAAGCTGCAAATGAAGCTAAAAAAATCACTCCAAAAGTAATTGATTCTGTAAAAGAAAAATTCGAACAGGCTATCGATAAAGATAGCAATGCTTTGTATTTAAACTACTATGGATATTTGCTTATAGATTATGATTTAGATGTTAAAAAAGGTATAGAGCTTGTGAAACTTGCCTTAGAAAAAGATCCACAGAATTTGTATTATTTAGATTCTTTAGCTTGGGGGTATTATAAACTAGGCAATTGTAAGCAAGCATGGGAAATTTTAAAACAAACATTAGATGATAAAGAATTTGCAAATTCTGATGAGAGTAAAGCTCATATAAAAGCGATAAAGGCGTGTGTAAAACCATGATATTGGATAAAATTTTTGAAAAAACAAAAGAAGATTTAAAAGAACGCAAACTAAAACTTCCTTATGATATGTTAGGGCGTTCTTTAGCTTCAAATCCTTTCTTTCCAAAAGATGTGATTAAAGCTTTAAAAAGAGTAGAAAAAGAAGTTAAAATCATAGCAGAAGTAAAAAAAGCAAGTCCTAGCAAGGGAGTCATTAGAGAAGACTTTGATCCTTTGAGTATCGCTTTAAATTATGAGAAGAACAAAGCTGCGGCGATTTCTGTTTTGACTGAGCCACATTTTTTTAAAGGTTCTTTAGAATACTTAAGTCTTATACGCCGTTATACACAAATTCCTTTACTTAGAAAAGATTTTATCTTTGATGAGTATCAAATTTTAGAAGCTTTGGTTTATGGGGCAGATTTTGTATTGTTAATCACTAAAATGCTAAGCATGAAAGAGCTTAAAAAACTGCTTGAGTTTGCAAGACATTTAGGTCTTGAGGCTTTGGTTGAAATTCATGATAAAGAGGATTTGAGTAAGGCTATTTTTGCTGGAGCGGATATTATCGGTATCAATCATCGTAATTTAGAGGATTTTACTATGGATATGAGTTTGTGCGAAAAACTTATCCCACAAATCCCAAATTCAAAAATCATCATCGCAGAAAGTGGTTTAGAAAATAAAGAATTTTTAGAGCATTTACAAAATTTAGGCGTTGATGCTTTTTTAATCGGCGAATATTTTATGCGTGAGGAAGATGAAGGAAAGGCTTTAAAAGCTTTGCTTTAAGGAGGGAAAATGCAATATTTGTATGCACCATGGCGGAGTGAGTATTTTGAAAAAGAAAAAACTGTTTGTCCATTTTGTGATTGTACTAATAAGATCAAAAGTGATAAAGAATTAGGTGTGATTTTTAGAGCAAAGCATTGTTTTGGAGTGATGAACCGCTATCCTTATTCTGCGGGGCATTTTATGGTGATTCCTTATGTACATGAAGAGCATATAGAAAATTTAAGCGATGAAATTTGGCAAGAAATGAGCCATTTTGTGCGTTTGGGAGTGAAAATTTTAAAAGAGCAAATTCATGCAAATGGGGTCAATATCGGTATGAATTTAAGCAAAGATGCAGGAGCTGGCATAGCTTTTCATTGTCATTATCATCTAGTGCCACGCTGGACAGGAGATACAAATTTTATCACAACCATAGGAGAAACTAGGGTTTGTGGCACTAATATCGAGCAAGTTTATCAAAAACTTGTTTTGGCTTTTAAAAATGCTCAGTGAAGTTGAATTTACAGAATTTCAAAAAGAAAATTTCTCTCTTTTAATCGATGCAAGAAGCCCTAGAGAATTTTTGCATTCTCATTTGATAGGAGCTTTAAATTTTTATGCACTCAATGATGAAGAATATCAAGAAATAGGAACGATTTATAAGAAAAATCAAGCTTTAGCCAAGGCTAGGGGTGCGAGTTATATTTGTCAAAATACCGCTAAACATATATTAGAAATCACTCAAAATTTTCGCATAGGAGAAAAGGTAGGGATTTATTGTTCTCGTGGGGGTTTGCGTTCAAAGTCTATCGCAGTGATTTTAAGTGAGCTTGGTTTTAGAGTGGTGCGTTTAAAAGGTGGCTTTAAAGCTTATAGAACTTTTGTAACGCGTTATTTTGAAAATGAAATAAATTTTGATTTTTTTGCTCTTTGCGGCAATACAGGCTGTGGAAAAACAGAGCTTTTAGAACAACTCCCACAAGCTATAAATTTAGAAAAAATGGCAAATCATTTAGGCTCATCTTTTGGTGATATTTTAGGAAAACAACCTACGCAAAAAGCTTTTGAAGCAGAACTTTTTCACAATATGCAAAATTTAGAAAATTTTGCTTTCATAGAAAGTGAAAGTCGCAAAATAGGGGATATCATCTTACCTTTGAAATTTTATGAAAAAATGCAAAAGGCTTTTAAAATTTATTGTTTTTGTTCTTTGGAAAATCGCGTTAAAAGAATACAAAAAATTTATCAAGAAAAAATGACTCCTTTAAAATTTCAACAATGTGTGCAAAAAATCAGCCCTTATATCAGCTTAAATTTACGCCAAGAATTGCTTCAAAGTTATGAGAAAAAAGAATGGCAAAAGCTTATTGTTATGCTTTTGGAGTATTATGATAAAACTTATAAAAAACCAGACAAGATTGATTTTGAGTTAAATACCGATGATATTTTAAAAGCTCAAGAAGAGCTTTTAGATCATTTTAAAGCGCAATTACTTTTTTAATATTAGATAATTTTATTAAATAATCAAATTTTTTCTTCATCATCTTACAATAATCCTTTTTTATCTTTGTTGTTTTTTAGCTTGGCCCAAATTTGTATTTTAATGCTAGTAAATTTGAATCATAGAGAAGTAAAATATTTTTTAAATCCCTATTTATAGTAATTTAAAATAAAAAAATAAACTTTTATAAAAAAATATATAAAATATTTCTTAAATTTATATTTTTTAAATCATTTTAAATATAATTATCTTGTAATTATATTTTGTAAGAAAGGGTAGGTAAGCGAATGCGGTAAATTCAAGTTTTATTGTATTGTGTACTCTGCTAGTTTTGCTTATGACTCCAGCTTTAGCAATGTTTTATTTGGGTATGGTAAGAAGTAAAAATACATTCAATACCATAATGAATTGCTTTATTGTTTTTGGTGTCATTGCTTTACAATGGGTAGTGCTTGAGTGGCTCATCCATAAAAACTGACTATTTTAGGTGGACTTAGTGGGCTTGTAGTTGCGGTTATGTAGATTTTATGCTTCTCTTGTTATAGGAGCTTTGTCTTTCTGTATTTTGTTGTTTTAGTTTGAGTTTTATTAAATACAAACTCAAATAGGATTGATTCTTTAGATGCTTTTTCTTTACACGGAATCGGAGGTGTTTGAGAGGAATTGCTACAGGGCTTTTTGCAAGTGCTAAAGTAAATCCTAATGTGATTGCCTAAAATGCGCTTGGCGAGATTTTTTATCAGTGGAAGTTTAGAGCTTTTAAAAGAGCAAATTCTTGCTATTATGATTTGTATGTTTTTTCAGCTCTCATAAGCTTTATTATTCTTAAGATTATTTCTTATTTTGTAGACTTAAGAGCGAAAGAAGAAGTAGAACAAAAAGGCTTAGATGTGAGTTTGCGCGGAGAAAAAGCTTATACTTTGGCTTAGTCAGCTAAATTTTTACCAAAAAGTCCTTGTTAATCTTTAAAAAAATGATAGACAAGGGTCTCAAATTCATTCTTGGTTAAGATCAGATAAATATTTTAAAATAAATTCCATAAATTCATCACTATCATTAGGACAACTTATTAAATCATAATCACATTTTGCTAAATGTTTATACTCCATACCTAGTTCAAAAATCGTTTCAGAACAATCTATACAAAAAGAAATAGGATAAATTAAAGCTTTATCGTTTAAATTTGCCAAAATATCGCTTGTATTTGGTTCAAGCCATTTTACAGGGCCTAGTTTGGACTGATAAGCTAAAATAAATTCATCAAAATGATCTTTTAATTTTTCTTTTAAAATTTCTACATGATTATTTACATGCTTTTCGTATAAATCACCCTTATCAATAATACTTTGTGGTAAAGAATGCGCTGAAAAAATCAAAATTTTGGCATCAAATTTATTTTTTTTAGCCAAAATGTGCGAAATTATCATCTCATTATAAAGTTCATTTTTGTAAAAAATATCTATAGTTTTTACTTTTGCTTGAATTTTTTGCTTTGAAATTTCATTTTGCAGAACTTCTAAAGATGAAGTTACTGTGGTGCAAGAATGGTGTGGATAAAGTGGAAAAAGAATGATTTCATCACTTTCATTTAAAGTGTATTTTTGCAAAATTTCTGTGGCAAAAGGAGGCACATAAAGATTTACAAAATCAAATTTAAATTCATCTTGTTTTAAATTAAGCTTGTCACACAGGCTTTGAGTAAGTTCGTTTAAAGGGGATTTTCCGCCCATTTTTTTATAGTTTTCTTGCATGGCTTTAACGCGAGCCTTTGTTATGATCCATGCTACAAATTTTCTTAAAAATCGATTTTTGATTCCTAAAATATAAGGATCATTAAACATATTTTTTAAAAAAACTTCACAATCTTGTAAATTCGTAGCTCCGCCCATATTTAAAAATAAAACTAATTTCACGCAAACCTTTCTAAAATTTCTTGAACTTTGTAAGCATCGCTCGTGCTGGCTAGATGATTGGGTTGATTATCGATAAGTTTTAACAAAGCTTCGTGTTCTGAAAAAAGTGGACTTTGTTGAGTAAGTTCTATAAAATTTCCATCTTTTAATAAAGAAAAATCATTTAAATTGGCTTCATAAAAATGATTTTTAGTAATAAGATGAATTTTTCTTAGTTTTTGTGTGCTATTCCAACTTTGATGTATGCTAGCAATACATTTTTCAAGCCCACATAGAATAATGCTTTCACTTTCTCTTGTTTGATCTTGAGTGTATTTTTTAAGCAAATTGGTTTTTGTTATTTCTTGCTTGCTTAAAAAACAAAGCAAATCAAGATCATGTACAGCCAAATCTTGCAAAATCCCTACATCGCTGATTCTTTGCGGGTAGGGTGAAAATCTTTGTATGTTAATGCTGATAATTTCTTCATTTTCAAGCTCTTTTTTTAGGGCTAAAACTGCAGGATTAAATCTTTCGCAAAAACCTACGCCTACTTTTATGCTGTATTCTTTAGCTAAATTTGAAATTTCGTCTATTTCTTTTAAATTTAGAGCTAAAGGCTTTTCGATTAAAACGCATTTGCATTGTTTAAAAACTTTTTTTGCTATTGCTAAATGTGAATTTGTAGGTGTTGCTATGATGATAATATCATTATTTTGATTTAAAAATTTATTCAAATCATCATAAAAAATATCATCAAAAATATTTAGATTTGGATTTTTGCAAAGATCAAAAAGTGCATTAAGCTTAAAATGAGAATTTTTGCTAAGTTCATTTAAGTGGTTTTGCCCCATTTTTCCAAGGCCTATGATACCTATTTTCATGGAGTTAATCTTTAAAAATATAAATAACTTGTTCTTGTTCTTCTTCGCTTAAAAAAGGTGAAAAAGGCAAAGATAAGATGTGTTTGCTTGCATATTCTGAATTTTTAAGTTCTAAATTTGAAAACTTACTAAAGCAAGGTTGTTTATGCAAAGGGGTTGGATAGTGTATAGCATAAGGTATATTAGCTTTTTCAAATTTTTGCAATACGCTAGCTCTATCTTCAACTAAAACGCTGTATTGTGCATAAGCGCTAAAAGCATTTGGATCAATTTGCGGAATTTGGCAGTTTTTTAAATTTGCATTATAAGTTTGTGCTAATTTTTGTCTTTTGTCTAATTCTTTTTCTAGGTATTTTAACTTAACATTTAAAATCGCCGCTTGTAAAGTATCAAGGCGTCCATTTATACCTATAAATTCATGTTTATAACGCTGAGTTTGTCCGTGATTGAGTAAAATTCTTATTTTTTTAGCAACTTCATCATCATGGCAAAAAATAGCCCCACCATCGCCATAAGCTCCCAAAGGTTTTGAGGGAAAAAAGCTTGTGCATGAAATTTTAGCTATAGAGCAGGATTTTTCTCCTTTGAAACTTGCGCCAAAACTTTGTGCACCATCTTCGATCAAAGTGATATTTTTATCTTTTAAAATTTCTTCTAAAGCCCTTAAATCACTCATTTGTCCAAACATACTCACTGCTATAACAGCTTTAGTTTTTGGGGTTATTGCTTTTTGCACTGCTTCAAAATCAAGATTGTAATTTGATAGATTTATATCTACAAAAACAGGTTTTGCACCTGTTAAGGCCACAACTTCAGCTGTTGCTATGAAAGTAAAACTAGGCACTATAACTTCATCATCTTTGCCAATATCTAAAGCTCTTAAGGCAAGATATAAAGCACTGGTTCCACTTGAGCAACCTATAGCGTGTTTAACACCTAAAAAATGAGATAAATTTTGCTCAAATTCGTTAAGCTTTACACCGCCTATGAAAGAAGAGCTTGATAAAACGCTTTCAATTTCAGTATTGATTTCATCTTTGTATGCGAGATATTGGGCTTGAAGATTGATAAAATTCATAAAAAACCTTAGAGAAATAAAATTAAATAAAAATGTTTATTGTATTTTAGTTTTACTTAATTTAAAGTAATTTTGGTATGATATGTTTTTATAAAAATTTCTTTAGGAAAATTCATGGATATTAGAAAAGCTTATTTGGATTTTTTTGCATCAAAAGGACATGAGATAACCCCGTCAAGTCCTTTAGTTCCTGATGATGCAACTTTACTTTTTACTAATGCGGGTATGGTGCCTTTTAAAAGTATATTTACAGGAGAATTTCCACGCCCAAACCCTCCACGCAAAACAAGCTGTCAAACTTGTATAAGAGCGGGTGGAAAACACAATGACTTAGATAATGTAGGATATACCGCACGCCATCATACTTTTTTTGAAATGCTTGGAAATTTTAGCTTTGGAGATTATTTTAAAGAACAAGCCATAGCTTATGCTTGGGAATTTGTAACTGAAGTTTTAAAACTACCTAAAGATAGACTTTATGTAACCGTGCATGAAAACGATGATGAAGCTTTTAATCTATGGCAAAAACACATTCAAAAAGAAAGAATTTACAAATTTGGTGATAAAGATAACTTCTGGCAAATGGGCGATACTGGTCCTTGTGGTCCTTGTAGTGAGATTTTTTATGACCAAGGACAAGAGCATTTTAACTCAAGCGAAGATTATATGGGTGGAGATGGAGATAGATTTTTAGAAATCTGGAATCTTGTTTTTATGCAATACGAAAGAAGCGCTGATGGAGTGCTTAGCCCACTGCCAAAGCCAAGTATTGATACAGGAATGGGGCTTGAAAGGGTAACAGCGATTAAAGAAGGTAAATTTAGCAATTTTGATAGCTCGCTTTTTATGCCAATCATCAATGAAATTTCAAAACTTTGTAATAAAACTTATGTTTATGAAAGTGGAGCAAGTTTTAGAGTAATAGCCGATCATATAAGATCAAGTGTATTTTTACTTGCGCAAGGGGTAAGTTTTGACAAAGAAGGCAGAGGCTATGTTTTGCGTCGTATTTTGCGTCGTGCTTTAAGGCATGGATATTTGCTAGGTTTTAAACAAGCTTTTATGTATAAACTAGTTGATGTTGTATGCGATTTAATGGGCGGACATTATACCTATCTTAATGAGAAAAAAGACTTTATAAAAGAACAAATTCGCCTTGAAGAAGAAAGATTTTTAAGCACTATAGACAATGGGATTGAAATTTTTAATGAAGAGCTTAAAAACACTAAAGAAATTTTTAGCGGAGAAGTAGCCTTTAAGCTTTATGATACTTATGGTTTTCCGCTTGATTTAACGGCTGATATGCTAAGGGAAAAAAATCTTAAAGTTGATGAAGAAAAATTTGAACTTTTAATGAATGAGCAAAAAGCACGCGCTAAGGCTTCTTGGAAAGGAAGTGGAGATAAAACTGCAAGCGGAGATTTTAAAAACTTGCTTGAAAAATTTGGAGAAAATCATTTCATAGGTTATGAAAAAGCGGAATGCGAAAGTAAAATTTTAGCCCTTTTAGATGAAGATTTTAAAGAAGTTTCTACCCTTAAAGATGCGGGTTGGGTGATGCTTGAAAACACACCTTTTTATGCGACAAGCGGGGGGCAAAGTGCTGATAGTGGGTTTATAGCTAAGTGTGAAGTTTTAGATACGCAAAAGTTTTTTAATCTCAATCTTAGCTTTGTAAAAGCAGGTGAAGAACTAAAAGTTGGCGATATAGTTCATGCAAGAATCGATACAGAAAAAAGAGAGCAAATCGCACGCCACCACTCAGCCACTCATCTTTTACACCATGCTTTAAGAGAAATTTTAGGTTCTCATGTAAGTCAAGCAGGATCTTTGGTTGAAAGCAATAAACTAAGATTTGATTTTACTCATCATAAAGCTTTAAGCAAAGAAGAGCTAGAAAGCATTGAAAAAAGAGTCAATGAAATGATTATAAACTCAAGCGAAGCTATCTTAGAAAATATGCCTTTAGAAGAAGCTAAAAAAAGCGGTGCTATAGCATTGTTTAATGAAAAATACCAAGGCAATGTGCGTGTTTTAACTCTAGGTGAAAGCAAGGAACTTTGCGGAGGAACTCATGTTAAAAATACTGCTCAAATAGGAAGTTTTTACATAGTTAAAGAAAGCGGTGTGAGTGCTGGAGTTAGACGCATTGAAGCTGTGGTTTCTAAAGCGGCTTTAGAATTTGTAAAAAATCAACTTGAAGAACTTTCTAAAGCAAAAAATGAGCTTAAAAATAATGATATTTTAAGCGGGATTAAGAAACTTAAAAATGAAATTTTAAGTTTAAAAAATGAGCTTAAAAACTCAAGTAAAACCGAGCTTGATTCTAAAAATATCCAAGGTGTTGAAATTTGCGTAAAGCGTATAGATAATGGCGATATTAAAGCTATGATTGATGATTTTAAAAACAAATTTGCTAAAGCGGTGATTTTACTTATCCAAGTAAAAGATGAAAAAATCACTTTAGCAGCTGGTGTTAAAGATGCGCCTTTAAAAGCAGGAGCTTTAGTTAAAGAAGCGGCGCAAATTTTAGGTGGAAATGGTGGCGGAAGAGATGATTTTGCTACTGCAGGTGGAAAAGATTTAAACAAAATTGATGAAGCTTTAAAACAAAGCTTAGAAACGATAGAAAAAGCACTTTAATGTTAATTCTTGCTTCAAGTTCCATTTCAAGGGTTAACTTGCTTAAAACCGCAAAGATTGATTTTAGGCAAGTTAGTTTTGATTATGATGAAAATTTAAATAAAAATATTTCACCTTTTTTATATGTTCAAAAAATAGTTCTTGAAAAAGAAAAACAATTTTTAAGTGCTTTAGGCAAAGATTTTCAAAACCAAAATTTACTTTTTGCAGATAGTATAGTTTGTATAGATGAAAAAATTCTTACCAAAGCAAAGGATAAAAAAGAAGCCTATGAAATGCTTGCCTTGCAAAATGGCAAGTATGCAAGTATTTTATCGGCTTTTTTGCTTGTAAAACCTGAAAAAAGAGTTTTTTCTCTTTCAAAAACTACGCTTTATTTTAAAAATTTTGATGAAAATGCTTTAAGAGATTATGTAGAAAATGATCTTTATAAAGGCAAGGCGGGTTGTATTATGTGTGAGGGTTTTCATCAAAATTTCATCACCCAACAAGTAGGAAATCTAAGCACTGCTTTAGGGCTTGATATCCAAACTTTAAAGGCTTATTTATGAAAATATTAAAATATATTTTTTCATTTTTTACTCTTTTGTTTATAGCTGGATTTATTTATGTGGCTTATCTTTTCACAAGTGCTGATACTGAGGGTTATACTTTTAAAGAATACAAACCTCCTCTTACAACACAAATTTACGATAGAAATGGCAAGCTCGTGGCTAATATTTTTGAACAACATCGTTTTTACGCTCCTTATGAAGAGCTTCCTCCACGCCTTATAGAAGCTTTGGTTGCTATAGAAGATACAAGCTTTTTTGAACATAATGGAGTTAATATCGATGCCATTTTTAGAGCTGCTGTAAAAATCATAAAAAGCGGTGGAAAAACCATGGAAGGAGCTTCCACTCTTACCCAGCAATTTATTAAAAACACAGAATTAACCCCAGAAAGAACTATTACGCGTAAAATTCGCGAAGCTTTGCTTGCTTATAAAATGGAAACCATTTTAACTAAAGAGCAAATTTTAGAAAGGTATTTAAATTTTATCTTTTTTGGACATGGGTATTATGGAGTAAAAACCGCAGCTTTGGGGTATTTTCATAAAAATTTAAATGAATTAAGCCTTAAAGAGATTGCTATGCTAGTAGGTATGCCAAAAGCACCTAGCAGTTATGATCCTACAAAGCATTTAGATCTTTCCATTTCAAGAGCAAATAATGTTATTTCAAGAATGTATAATCTAGGTTGGATTTCAAAAGCAGATTATGATACGGCCATCAAAGAAATTCCGCAAGTTTATGATGATACGCTTACTCAAAATACTGCTCCTTATGTCGTAGATGAAGTGATTAAACAATTAAGCCCTAATATCAAAGACTTAAAAACAGGTGGATATAAAATCATTTTAAATATAGACTTAGATGTTCAAAATATGGCGCAGAATGCTTTGAAATTTGGTTATGATGAGATAGTAAAACGCGATAAAGATGCAAATTTAAGCACTTTAAACGGAGCCATGGTCGTGGTAAATCATCAAAGTGGTGATGTTTTAGCTTTGGTAGGTGGGGTTGATTATGAAAAAAGTAATTATAACCGTGCTACTCAAAGTATGCGTCAACCTGGAAGCTCTTTTAAACCTTTTGTGTATCAAGTGGCGATTAATTTAGGATATTCGCCTATGAGTGAAATTGCTGATATTTCTAGAATTTTTGAAGGTGGAGCGGGTAATAATGAGGATTGGAAACCTAAAAATGAAGGGGGTAAATTTTTAGGTTTAATTACCTTAAAAGAAGCTTTAACAAGATCAAGAAATTTAGCTACCATTAATCTCGCACTTGATATGGGGCTTGATGTTCTTTACTCTAAACTAATGGAATTTGGATTTAAAGATATACCGCCTAATTTATCAATCGTATTGGGAAGTTTTGGTATTTCTCCTTTGGAGTATTCGAAATTTTATACCATGTTTGGGAACTATGGTATAATTAAAGATCCTCAAATTATCAGACAAGTTCAGGATAAAACCGGTAAAACCATCATGGAATTTAACTCAAATGAGCGTAAAGTCAGCAATGAAGCGCAAAGTTTTCTGGTTTTAGATATGATGAGAAATGTTGTTGAAAAAGGCACAGGGCGTAATGCAAGAGTAAAAGATATAGAAATAGCAGGAAAAACAGGAACAACGAATAAAAGTGTTGATGCTTGGTTTTGTGGACTTACGCCTGAAATAGAAGCAATCATTTGGTATGGAAATGATAACAACAAGCCTATGCGTTATACAGAAGGTGGCGCTAGAACGGCTGCTCCTGTGTTTAGAGAATTTTTAACTCAATATATAGAAAAATTCCCTGATACAACTAGAAAATTTAGCATTCCTAATGGAGTTTATCGTGGAAATTATAAAGGAGAAAGTGCTTATTATACCACCAAATCACCATTACCAAAAGTAAATATGAAATTTAATGAAAGTGAGATTATATTTTGAAAGTAGTTCCTTTCTACTTTCAAAATGATTAAGCTTTTTTGATGATTATTTCATCATCTTTTGCATCAATGATAATGCTATCATTTTCATGAAGTTCATCAGCAAGTATCATATCGCTTAATTTATCTTCTATAAGATCATAAATAGCTCTTCTTAAAGGTCTAGCACCAAAATCAGGGTCAAAACCATCTTTAGCGATTAAAAGAGCTGCATTTTCGCTTAAACTCGCTTTTATCCCCTTGTTTTCTAAGCTCATTTGTAAATCTTTAAATAAAAGCTTAACTATTTCATAAGCTTCATCTTTTCCAAGTGGATTAAAGGTGATAATATCATCTAAGCGGTTTAAAAACTCAGGTTTAAAGAAAATTTTTAACTCATTTTTTACCGCATCTTCTTGTTCTTTTCCACTTAAATTCATAATAGCACTTGAGGCGATATTAGAAGTTAAAATGATAATGGTATTTTTAAAATCCACTGTTACACCTTTGCTATCGGTTGCTCTACCATCATCTAAAATCCCTAAAAGCACATTAAATACATCTTTATGTGCTTTTTCAACTTCATCAAACAAAAGCACGCTATAAGGTTTTCTTCGTACAGCTTCAGTAAGCTCTCCACCTTCTTCATGTCCTATGTATCCTGGAGGTGCACCTAAGAGTCTTGAAACACTATGTTTTTCCATAAATTCACTCATATCAAAGCGAATCATTGCTTTTTCATCATCAAATAAAAATTTCGCCAAAGCTTTAGCTGATTGTGTTTTTCCTACCCCTGTTGGCCCTAAAAACAAAAAGCTTCCTATAGGTTTATTGTCCGCATTAAGTCCTGCTTTGTTGCGTTTAATGGCTCTAGCTAAAGCACTTAAGGCCTTATCTTGTCCTATGACACTTTCTTTTAAATGTTTTTCCACTTCTAAGAATTTTTGTTTTTCAGAGGTTAGCATTTTTTGCACGCTAATACCTGTCCATTTGCTTAAAATTCCAGCAACCAAATCCTCATCTACTTGATTTTTAAGTAAAACTCCATTTTCGCTCATTTTTTTCCATTTATCTTCTAAAATTTCTACTTCTTTTTCAAGACTTGGAATTTTTCCATACTCTAACTCAGCTGCTTTTTGAAATTCACCTCTAGCTTTAGCTAAAGAAGCTTCATTTTTAAGTAGATCAATTTCTTTTTTCTTAGTGCTTATATCATCAAAAACACTTTTTTCATTTTCAAACTGTGAATTTAGGGCATTTTGTTTTTCTTTTAAATTAGCTAGTTCTTTTGTGATTTCATCGAGTCTTTTTTGATTTTTCTCATCATTTTCCATTTTTAAAGCTTCATTTTCAACTTCTAAAGTTTCTATATCTTTGCGTACTTTTCTTAAAGAACTTGGTTCACTTTCAATTTGCATTTTCAGTTCAGCTGCAGCTTCATCGATTAAATCAATGGCTTTATCAGGTAAAAAACGATCTGCTATATAACGCTTTGAAAGTTTAGCTGCGGCTACTAAAGCGCTATCATTTATAGTTACATTATGATGAATTTCAAGCTTTTCTTTTATACCCCTTAACATAGCCAAAGCCTCATTAACACTTGGCTCACCTACATTTACAGGCTGAAAACGGCGCTGCAAGGCTGCATCTTTTTCAAAATATTTACGATATTCTTTTAAAGTAGTTGCGCCTATGGTATGGAGTTCACCTCTTGCAAGAGCGGGTTTTAAAATATTTGCCGCATCCATACTGCCTTCACTCGCTCCAGCACCTACTATAGTGTGAATTTCATCGATAAAAAGAATGATATTTTCACTTTTTATCACTTCATTAACCACAGCTTTTAATCTATCTTCAAATTCTCCTCTGTATTTTGCGCCTGCAATTAAAGCACTCATATCAAGAGCGATGACTTTTTTATTTTGTAAAGATTTTGGAACATCTTTTTTGATAATTCTTTGCGCTAAAGCTTCTACTATAGCTGTTTTTCCTACACCTGGTTCACCTAAAAGTATAGGGTTATTTTTGGTTTTACGTATTAAAATTTGCATCAAGCGTTCGATTTCTTCTTCTCTACCTATAACAGGATCAAGTTTACCCTCACTTGCTTTTAAGGTTAAATCTATACCAAATTTATTTAAGCTATCTAAGGTTTCATCGCTTGTTTTGCTATCTATTTTGCGTCCTGCCCTTAGACTTTCAAGCTCTTTTTGAAATTCTCTTAAATCTAAAAATTGCGCTAAAATTTCTTTAATAGGACTTTTTTGACTTTCACTTATAAGCCAAGTATCCACACTTAAATAACTATCTCCATTAGCACTCATCAATCCTTTAGCATTTTCTAATGAATTTATAAGTTCATTGGAAAAGCGTATATTTTCACGGCTTACATTTGAACTCGTTGCAAGTTTTGAAATTCTGCTTTTAATTTCAAGCTCTAAGGCTTCTTTAGAAATATTTAATTTATTTAAAATTTGATTTAAAATACTTGTACTATCTACGCTTAAAGCCCATAAAAGGTGCAAAGATACGACTTCGGTATTTTTAGAATGTATAGCTAAAGATGCTGCACTTTCAAGGTTTGAAAGCATATTATCAGTTAAAAAATCTTGTATATTTGCCATGTTTTATCCTTTATTTAGTTTATATACTTGACATTATATAACTTTAGTCATATAATGTCAAATTAATTGAGTAAAATTTTTTAAATAATAGGACAAATGACTAATTTTAGATTATTTCATAAACATATCTATAGCCTTGTTTAATTCTTCTATGCTTTGAATATCATTTTCTTCTATAGCATGTACCATACAATGAGCTAAATGTTCTTTTAAAACTACTTTTGCAGTATTGTTAACTTCGGCTTTTACGGCAGCAAGCTGGATTAAAATTTCACTACAGTCTTTGTCATTTTCAACCATTCTTTTAATAGCGCTTAAATGCCCTATGGTTCTACTTAGACGATTGCAAACTGCTTTAAGATGTTTTTGAGAATGTGTATGAGTATGTTTTTCTTGGCACATTGTATTAACTTTCTTTTTGGAATTTTTAGTCTATTTTAACATATTTTTAAGAATTTAAATTTATTTACGAAGTTTTAAGTAATTTTTATTAAAATTTAGTCTTTAAACTAAAACTCAATAATGGAGCTTATTTTGAAAACAAAACGATTTTTTGCAGGTCTTGCAGGCTTTGCCACTACTTTTATTTTATGTCTATTTTTAACGAGTCATTTACAAGCTAAAGTTGATCAAAAAGAAGAGCAGGTTCAAAAACGCCTAGAAGCTTTAGATAAGCTTACAAAAACTCTTGCCATAGTAGAGCAATACTATGTGGATGATCAAAATATCAGCGATTTGGTGGATAAATCTTTATCAGGACTTTTAAGCAATCTTGATGCGCATTCTTCTTTTTTAAATGAAAAAGATTTTAATGATATGAAAATTCAAACCAATGGCGAATTTGGTGGCCTTGGTATAACCGTAGGTATGAAAGATGGCGCTTTAACAGTTGTTTCTCCTATAGAAGGAACACCAGCAGATAAAGCAGGGATAAAATCAGGAGATATTATTTTAAAAATTAATGATGAGGCCACTTTAGGAATTAATCTCAATGATGCTGTAGATAAAATGCGTGGTAAGCCAAAAACTCAAATCACTTTAACCATCTTTAGAAAAGGTGCAACAAAACCTTTTGATGTTACACTTACAAGAGAAATTATTAAGATAGAAAGTGTTTATGCAAAAATGATAGAAAATGAAAACATTCTTTATCTTAGAGTTACAAATTTTGATAAAAATGTTGTAGATGTGGCAAGTAAAGAACTTAAAAAATATCCTAATGTTAAAGGGGTTATTTTAGATCTTAGAAATAATCCTGGTGGACTTTTAAATCAAGCTATAGGACTTGTAAATTTATTTGTAGATAAAGGTGTTATTGTTTCTCAAAAAGGACGCATCGCAAGTGAAAATCAAGAATATAAAGCCGATCCTAAAAACAAAATTTCTAATGCTTCTTTGGTTGTGCTTGTAAATGGTGGAAGTGCTAGTGCAAGTGAAATCGTAAGTGGAGCTTTACAAGATCTTAAACGCGGTGTTATTGTGGGTGAAAATACTTTTGGAAAAGGTAGTGTTCAACAAATCATACCTATTAATAAAACTGAAGCTTTAAGGCTTACTATTGCAAGATATTATCTTCCAAGCGGCCGTACTATTCAAGCAGTGGGTGTAAAACCTGATATTGAAGTTTTTCCAGGTAAAGTAAATACTCAAGAAGATGGTTTTTCTATAAAAGAAAGCGACTTAAAACAACATTTAGAAAGTGAGCTTGAAAAAATAGATAAAAATAAAAAAGAAGATAAACAAGAAAATAAAGACAATAAAAATCTAATCAGTCAAAAACAAATCAATGATGACGCACAGTTAAAATCAGCTATTGATACTATTAAAATTTTAAATATCAAACAAGGACAATAAAATGACAAAAAAAGAAATGCTCTACGAAGGAAAAGGTAAAAAACTTTTCAAAACTGATGATGAAAATTTACTAATTAGTGAGTTTAAAGATGATTTAACTGCTTTTAATGCAGAAAAAAGAGGCAATGAAAGTGGAAAAGGCGCATTAAACTGTAAAATCAGTACTGAAATTTTTCATTTGCTTGAAAAAAATGGGATTAAAACCCATTTGGTAGAAACTATAAGCGATACAGAACAAGTGGTTAAAAAATGTAAAATTGTTCCTATTGAAGTTATAGTACGCAATGTTGCAACAGGTTCTCTTACAAAAAGACTGGGCATTAAAGATGGCACTGTACTACCTTTTGCTTTGGTAGAATTTTGTCTTAAAGATGATGCCTTAGGCGATCCTTTTATCAATGATGAGCATTGTTTGATTTTAAATTTAGTGCAAAATGAAGCTCAAATTAGTGAAATTAAAAATATAGCTAGAAAGATTAACTCTATTTTAACTCCATTTTTTGACAATAAGAATTTAAGGCTGATTGACTTTAAAATCGAACTGGGTTTAACTAAAGATAATGAGCTTGTTTTAGCTGATGAAATAAGTCCTGATAGTTGTAGATTTTGGGATAAATTTAGTAATGAAAAATTAGACAAAGATAGATTTCGTCAAGATCTAGGTAATGTAAAAATGGCTTATGAAGAAGTTTTAAAAAGAATATTAAATTAAGGAAAAATATGGAAGTTATTGTAAATATTTCTTTAAAAAATGGGGTTTTAGATCCACAGGGCAAAGCGGTGGAAAAAGCTTTGCATTCTTTAAATTTTAATAGCGTAAAAGAAGTAAAAATAGCAAAACAAATCAAAATTTCTCTTGATGAGAAAGATGAAAAATTAGCCAAAGAACAAGTCAAAAAAATGTGTGAAGAGTTGTTGGTAAATAGCGTCATTGAAGATTATGAGCTTATAATTGAGAAAGAGTAAAATGAAAGTTGCTATTATTAGATTTCCAGGGACAAATTGTGAATTTGATACAGCTTATGCCTTTGAAAAACTTGGAGTAAAAACGCAGATTGTTTGGCATGAAGAAAAAGAATTTGATGCAGATTTAGTTGTTTTGCCAGGCGGATTTTCTTATGGAGATTATCTAAGATGTGCAGCTATTGCAAAACTTGCTCCTGTTATGCAAGGTGTTTTTAATCATGCAAAAAAGGGAGGATATATCTTAGGTATTTGTAATGGTTTTCAAATTTTACTTGAAAGCGGTCTTTTAAAAGGTGCAATGAAGCATAACAACAATCTTAGCTTTATCTCAAAAAACCAAAATTTAAGAGTAGTTTCTAATGATAATACCTTTTTGAAAAATTTCAAAAAAGATGAAATTATTAATTTGCCAATTGCCCATGGAGAGGGAAATTATTACGCTGATGAGGCTACTTTAAAAGAATTGCAAGATAAAGATCTTATTACTCTAAAATACGAGTCAAATCCAAATGGTTCTGTATTTGATATCGCAGGAATTTGTGATGAAAACAAAAAAATCTTTGGACTCATGCCACATCCTGAGCGTGCTTATGAAAAAGTTCTGGGTAATGATCTAGGTTTAAAAATGCTTAAAGGCTTTTTATTTTGAAAATTTTATTAACTTTAATTTTTAGTGTTGTTGTATTGTTTGGCAGAGGTGAAATTTCTGTATTTAGCGGCCAAGATGAAAATATGCAAAAAGAATTACAAAAATTACCCCAAGAAGAACAAAAAATTTATCAAAATATTCCGCCAAGCGATGAAAATAATGACTTTGAAAGCAATGTAGATGATCCTTTTATAGCTAAAGGGAGTTTGGTTCTTACAAATGATGAATATCCAAGTAGGGTATATGTTGGAGAAGTTTTTCCTATTACGATCTATGCTCGCACTACGGAAAATACAAAATTTGATTTTAACATAAGCGTAGAAAAAACTAATTTATCTTTTTTAAATCCAGATGCAAAATGGGAATTTATCAATAACGAATATAAAACAACTTTATGGTTTGAAGCTAAAAATTCAAATGCTAGTTTGAGTAAAATTTCTATCAAACTTCTTAGAAATAATGAAGCTTTTCAAGAGGCTGATATCAATCTGAATCCTATCAAATTTGAAAATACTTTATCCAATAAAGATTTTTCACACCTTGTGGCAAGTTCTTTGGAAATTAAAAAAGTTAAAGCGAGTTATTTTGATGATGCTAATATCATTATGATGGTAGAACTAAACGCAACCAATACAAATCTTAAAAGCTTTTTTATAGAAGGAATTCAAAAGCAAGGCATTGAAAATTTAAAAGGGGATTTTAATGCTTCTAGTGCTTTTTATTATGCTATTTTGCCATTAAGTAAAACAAATTTTGAATTTTCGTATTTCAATAAGGACAGTAAAAAGCTTGAAAATATAAATTTAAAACTAAAAATTAGTGACGATGAGATCAGCACTCAGAGTGATTTAAATCCTGTAAATAAAGACTTAAATATTTATAAACAATATACCTTATGGTTTTTAGCGGTTTTATTTGGAGCTTTATTTGTATGGAGAAAAAATTACATTATTCTGGCTTTGGCAGTTGTTTGTTTTGCGCTTAGTTTTCTTGTAGATACCAATACTCAAAATGCGATTATCAAGGCTGGTTCTAGGGCTAAAATTTTACCTACAGAGCCTTCAACTTATTTTTATACGGCAAATGCAGATGAAAAAGTAGAAGTTTTAGGCAAAAGACAAAATTATATTAAAGTACTGTTTTCTGATGGAAAAATAGGTTGGGTTAATAAAGATGATTTACAAAAAAATTAAAGCTCTTTATTTTTGGATTTTTTTTGTTTTAAGCGTTGCTTTGGTGGTTTTTTGTTTTTACTTTACAAAATCTCAAAACACACTTTGGAAAATCCGCAAAATTTGGGCTAAATTTCAAAGATATACCATCTCTTATAAACAAGAAATCATTGGTACTTTTAATCCACAAGCTCAGATGATTTTAATGAATCATCAAAGTGCTTTAGATATCATTGCTTTAGAAGAATTATATCCTAAAAATTTATGCTGGATTGCCAAAAAAGAATTAGGAGAAATTCCTATTTTCAAAGTCGCTATGAAAAAACCAAAACTTCTTTGTATAGATAGAAAAAATCCGCGTGATTTGGTACGAGTTTTAAAAGAAGCAAAAGAAAGAATTAGCGAAGATAGGGTTTTGGCTATTTTTCCAGAAGGAACTAGATCTAAGAATGAAAAAATGCTTAAATTTCAAAGTGGAGCAAAAATTTTAAGTGAAAAATTAAATCTTAAAGTTCAGCCTATTTTAATTGTGGATTCTGCAAAAATTTTAGACACAAAAAGTTTTAGTGCAAGCAGTGGAGTACTTAAAATCATTTGTATGGATTTAGTCGATACAAATGATGACAAATGGCTTGAAAACACTAGAAAAAAAATGCAAGAATTGCTCGAGCAAGAAAGAGCTAAGCTTTGCTAAATACCCTTTTAGTTGTTGGTTTTGGGGGATTTATAGGAGCAATATTAAGAATGCTTTCTATAAATTTAGTGAATAAATTTTTTCCTTATTCTATCAACCTTGGAACTCTTTTTGTTAATGTTTTGGGTTCTTTTATCATAGGACTTTTGTTTTCTTATGTACAAAATAAAGGTTTATCTCCTTTACTTAAAAGCTTTATAGGTACAGGTTTTTTAGGAGCTTTTACAACTTTTTCTACTTTTTCTTATCAAAATTTACTTCTTTTGCAAAGTGGAAATTATCTTCATTTTGCGTTAAATATTATCTTAAATGTCTTTCTTTGCTTATTTGCCGCATGGCTTGGTTTTATAATTTTCAAATAAATCTTTAAATTTACTTTAGAATTTGTATTTTTTGCTAAAATACCACTTTAAAAAATTACAAAGGAGATTAAAATGCAATTTCAAACCGAAGTAAATCAGCTTTTACAGCTTATGATACACTCTTTATATTCTAATAAAGAAATTTTTTTAAGAGAACTTATTTCAAACGCAAGCGACGCTTTAGATAAGCTTAATTTTTTGAGTGTAAGTGATGATAAATATAAAAGCTTAAAATTCGAACCTAAAATTGAAATCAAAATTGACAAAGATAAAAAAACTTTAAGCATTAGTGATAATGGTATAGGTATGGATAAAGATGATCTTATCAACAACCTTGGAACCATAGCAAAAAGCGGTACTAAAAGCTTTTTAGAAAATTTGAGCGGTGATGCTAAAAAAGATTCTCAACTCATAGGACAATTCGGAGTAGGTTTTTATTCTGCTTTTATGGTGGCTAGTAAAATCGAAGTTTTAAGTAAAAAAGCTTTAGATGATAAAGCTTATCTTTGGAGTTCTGATGCAAATGGTTATGAGATTGATGACGCAAACAAAGAAGAACAAGGAACAAGCATTACTTTATATTTAAAAGATGATGAGTTTGCTAATACTTATAAAATCGAAAGCATTATTGAAAAATATTCTAATCATATTCAATTTCCAATTTTCATGGAAAAAGAAGAATTTACTCCTGCTAAAGAAGGCGAAGAAGAAGGGAAAACTGAACTTAAAATTTCTCAAATCAATAAAGCCAATGCTTTATGGAGAATGCAAAAATCAAGCCTTAAAGCAGAAGATTATGAAAGATTTTATGAGCAAAATTTTCATGATTCAAACAAACCTTTACTTTATCTTCACACTAAAAGCGAAGGAAAATTAGAATACAATTCTTTATTTTTCATACCACAAAATGCACCTTTTGATTTATTCCGTGTGGATTATCAAAGTGGCTTAAAACTTTATGTAAAACGCGTATTTATCAGTGATGACGATAAAGAACTTTTACCAACTTATTTGCGTTTTGTGCGTGGGATTATCGATGTAGAAGATTTGCCGCTTAATGTAAGCCGTGAAATTTTACAAGAAAATCAAATTTTAAAAGGTGTTAAAGAAGCTAGCGTTAAAAAGATTTTAGGTGAACTTGAAAAACTAAAAAACAATGATAAAGAAAAATACTTATCTTTCTTTAAAACCTTTGGCAAGGTATTAAAAGAAGGACTTTATGGTTTTGGTGGAGAAAAAGACGGTCTTTTAAAACTCATGCTTTATAAAAGCACTAAAGGTGAAAATTTACGCTCTTTAGAGGAGTATAAAAATGACCTTCAAGGCGAACAAAAGGAAATTTTTTATATAGCAGGAAATAATGAAAGTTTATTAAGAACCTCTCCTTTGCTTGAAGAGTATAAACAAAAAAATATAGAAGTTTTACTCATGGACGATGAGATTGATTCTTTAGTAACTCCTATGCTAGAATTTGAAGGTTTGAAATTTGTAGCCATCAATCAAGTAGAAGATAAAAATGAACTAAGTGATGAAGAAAAAAATACTTTTGCTCCACTTGTAGCTAAATTTAAAGAACTTCTAAAAGATCAAGTTGAAGATGTAAGACTAACCAGTCGTTTAAAAGATAGCCCAAGTTGTATAGTTTATGATAAAAATAAACCTGATTTTGCTATGCAGCAACTCTTAAAACAAATGGGTCAAGAGCAAAATTTCAAACCTATTTTAGAAATCAATCCAAAACACGCTATTTTTACAGGTCTTAAAAACAACGAAACTTTTAGCGCAGATATAGCAACCCTAGTTTTAAATATGGCAAAACTAAGCGAAGGTATGGGCGTGGATAATCCTGCTGAATTTAATGCAAGCCTTACAAAAATCATCAACAAGGCTTTTTCATGATAGAGAATATCCCTGCAAGTCTTTGGACAAAGCAAGATTTAAACGCATATCAAATTTTTGATGTGCGCACTCCTTTAGAATGGGAAGAAGGTATTTTACCTAATGCGCAATGTGTGGCTTTATATGATAATAAAGGGCTTTTAAATGCTAAATTTTTAGATGAATTTCAAAGTAAAAGAGATGAAAATAAAAAACTTGCTTTTATTTGTCGTAGTGGTCATAGAAGCATGGTTGCAGCTGAATTTATAGCCGAAAAATTGGGACTTGAAAGCATTAATTTAGATGGCGGCATGCTAGCCCTTAAGGGTTATTAATGCTAGGAATTTATTTACTCATAGCAGCTTTGTCTTTTTTAGCTCTTTATTTTGCTGTTAAAAAGCTTACTTTAAATATAGATGAGCGAACTCTTTTAGAGCCTATTAAAATGGATATTTATCCGAAATTTTGTGATTTAATCGATGAAAAAATCAGAGAATTTAAAGAAAATATCCAAAATACTAATTTAGCATTAAAAATTTCTTATCAAAAAGATGAATTTTTAGAAAAACTTGGGGATTTAAGCAGGGAGCTGACTTTCATACAAACCATGAATTTGAGTAATAAAAACGATAGTATTTGGCAAAACGAACTTTTTTCTTTTTTAAAAGAATTAGAAAATTTATTGCTTGAGTATCTAGAAAAAGGGGAAGAAGAAGCTGAAAATTTAAGAGAATTTCTGATGAATGAATTTGAAAAACTAAAAGGTTAGGCATTGCAAGAGGAAAGAAATTCTTTAAAATATTTTAAATTTATTTCATGGAGCATTTTTACTTTAGTTCTGATTTTTATTTTAATTCGTTATGATGGGCTTGCCAATCTTTTAGCAGGAGTGGCAATACTTCTTATTGGAATGACTAATTTAGGTATAGGTTTTAAAGCTTTTAGTGGTGGTTTGCTTGAAAAAATTTTAGCAAAGTCAACTGATACAAAGATAAAAAGTATACTTTTTGGTACTTTAAGTACTTTAATTATGCAATCTTCAACTTTAGTTTCTATTATTACGATTTCTTTTTTGAGTGCAGGGCTTATTTCTTTAGGTGCGGGCATAGGGATTATTTTTGGAGCAAATTTAGGAAATACGGCAAGTTCTTGGCTGATTGTTGGTTTGACAAATATTAAAATTTCAATGTTAGCTATCCCACTTTTGATTATTGGAGTATTATTTTTCTTTCAAAAAGATAGTGTTTTAAAGGGTTTGGGTAATATTTTTATTGGTATAGGATTTTTCTTTTTGGGTGTGGATTATATTAAAAGTGGTTTTGAAAATTTTAAACATATAATTGATCTTTCTCGCTTTGATTTTGCTGGTTTTAAAGGAGTTTTTGTTTTTTTAGGATTGGGTGCTTTGCTTACAGGAGTTATACAATCAAGCACAGCTACAATGGCTATTATTGTTGCTGCTTTACTTGCTGGACAAATCAGTTTGGAAAATTCCTTAGCAGCAACTTTAGGTACTAGTGTTGGAGGGGTTGTAACGGCTGCTTTAGCTTCTTTAAGTACCAATATTGAAGGAAAGAAATTAGCGTTTGCAAATTGTATTTTTAATTTTGGTATAGCTTTTTTAATAGTGCTTATTTTTCCTTATTTTATACATTTTCTTAATTTTTTATCCATTGTATTAAACATAGAAGATATAGCTTTGAAAGTAGCATTATTTCACACTTTGTTCAATTTAATTGGTGTTGTGCTTTTTTCATTCTTTACTCCTCAAATTGTTCTTTTTTTAAATAAGTTGGTAAAAGCTCCTAAAGATAAGAATAAAGACAAACCTTTATATCTTGATAGTAGTTTGGTTAAGTTTAGCGACACAGCCATCGAAGCTTTAAGGAAAGAAAGCGAGCATCTTTATAACAATACCTATGCAATTGTTGCTCATGCTATAGGTTTTAGTCGTAAAGATATACAAAGTGATAAAAGTTTTAAAGAAATTTTAGAAAATAAAAGGTGGTTTAGTAAAAATGTGGATTTGGACTATTTGTATCAAACTAGGATAAAGGTTCTTTTTGAAGCTATTATTGATTTTTCAACTAAAGCACAAGTTTATATTAACGATGAAGCAAAGAATCATAAAATTTTTACCTTTAAGATGGCAGCTAAAAATTTAGCCGAAACAACTAAAAATTTAAAAATTATCCAAGCAAATATTAAGAAATATTCTAGTTCTTCTAATGAATTTTTGGCTTTAGAGTATAATAAAATTAGATCGAATTTAGGAGAGCTTTTAAGAAGTATCGAAGAGCTTAGAGTGGTTGAAGATCGTGAAAAGCTTTATTTGATTATTAAAAATCTTCAAAAAGGAAAAGAAATTTTAAAAGAAATCGATACTTTAACCTTGAGCAATGTTGAACATCTTATTTCGGTAAGAAAAATCACAACAGCTGAAGGAATTTCAATACTTAATGATACAACTTTTGCTGCTAAGATTGCTGAAGAACTTATAGGTGCTGTTGAGGTGATATTTTCTAAAGATATATCAAACTAGTTGTTTGTGCTAGTTTGGTTATTGTCTTGTATAGGCGTTAGAAATTCTTCATTGATTAAAATATCAACAACATCTTTAAACATAGGCAAAGCGCTTTGTGCAGCATAATAACTATAAGGTTTAGTAGGATGTCTTACGAGAACTCCTATGGTATAGGCGTGATTTAAATCATTTGCAAAACCAAAAAAGGATGCATTGTAGCGATTTGAGGTGTAACCTTGTCTTTCGGCTATTCTTGCCGTTCCTGTTTTACCTCCTGCAATAATACCTTGTGTAATTGCTTTTTTTCCTGTTCCTTTTTCTATAACATTTATAAGAACATTTTGCATCGTTTTAGCAGCTTCGCTAGAAAGAATTTTTTCTTTTTTTACATCATTATCAAGATTTGTAAAGCGTCCATTTTGATAGAATTTTTCAGCTAAACGCGGTGTGATATAAAACCCATCATTGTTGAAAACATTATAAGCCGCAAGGAGTTGTATAAAGGTTGTTTTAAGTCCATAACCATAACTTAAAACAGATTTTTCTATATCTCTTAAGCGCTTAGGATTTGGAATTTCTCCTTTTTGTTCATAGGGTAGGTCAATACCACTTTTTTCGCCAAATTTAAATATTTTAAGTCCTGATACGATTTCTATATTGTTAAGTCTTTTAGCAATTTGTATCATGCCTATATTTGAAGAATATCTTATAACTTCCTCCATAGTCATTTTGTCCATTTTGTGATCGTCTTTGATGGTGAAACGTCCTAGCTTATAAGAACCGCCATAAGTATTAATTACTTCATCCATTTTTATTTTACCAAGTCTTAAGGCTGTTGTAAAGATAAAAGGTTTGATAACAGAACCTGCTTCATAGCCGTATTCTATAGCGCTTGCATTAAGAACTGATAGATCTTTTCCACGATTTTGCGGGTCATAGCGCCTTGAGCTTGCTAAAGCTAAAATTCTTCCTGTTTTGCTTTCCATTACCCCAACGATGATTTCATTGGCTTTTAAATCCTCATTTCTTTGATCTATGGCTTTTTCTATGCTTTTTTGTAGTTTTAAAGAAAGATTTAAATATAAATCACAACCATTGATCTTTTTTTGTTGTAGTGAATTTAGATTTAAAATAATATTTCCACCTATATCTTTAAGTCCTTGAATTTTTTCATTTTGAACAGGACTTAGACATTCATCGTAGTATTTTTCTAAACCTTTAACTCCTATATTTTTTAAAATTCCACTTTCTGGATCTAATATCATTTTAGTATAACCGATAATAGGAGTAAAAGAATCTTTTGACATGTAAATTCTATCTTCTTCATGTTCGATGATATTTAATCCTCTTGTTTCAACTCTTCCAGAATTATTTGTAAAAGCTTTGAAAAAGCCTTGTATATAAAGTTTTTTAGCAAGGTCTTTAAGGTAGCTTGCTTGCTTGGAATCTAAGTTTTGTAAAAGAACAAAATTATAAGAGCGTTTTTTTTGATTTTGCATTCTTTTTTTAATATCTGCTATTTGATCGTTACTTATCCCACTATAAATTTGAAAAAGCTTTAAAAATAGATCAAATTTATCTTTGTTGATACTTCTAAGATCAATTTCAGCGCGATAAATTTGTTTAGAACTTGTGATAGTAAAATTATCTTTAGTTATAATCGATCCTCTTAGAGCAAGAGCATATTGATCTTTTTCAGTGTTAGGTATATGACGTTTTGATGTAAGAAAAAAAGTAGAGCTGATAAAAATAATCATAAACAAAAGTGCCATGCAGTAGGCAAAGGCAACTTTTGAAACCCTATTTTTTTTATATTCTTGCATTAGGGTTTAAATTTGAGTTCTTGTGATTTCTTTATAAGCACTGATCGCTTTATTTCTTACTTCTAGCATAAATTTCATACTGCTTTCAGCTTTAGTGATAGCTATAGCTGCTTGATGTAAATCTTTTACTTGTCCTGTGGCAATGTCTGTCATTGCAGCTTCTCCACTTTCTTGTGCTTTATTTAAATCATCGATTTCATTTTTAAGCATCTTGGCAAATTCATCACCAATTCCTGTGGAATTTTGACTTTTGTTGGTATTTGAAATATTATTATTTAATCTTAAATCATTAATATTGTTCATTTTTTATTATCCTCTTAATAAATCAATCGCACTTTGAGCTATAGTTTTTGCACTTGTAAAAGCACTTACATTGGCTTGATAAGCTCTTGTAGCTTCAATCAAATCTGCCATTTCAATAACAGGATTTACATTTGGATACGCTACATAACCTTCAGCATTTGCATCAGGATGGCTCGGATCATACTTCATGCGAAAATCTTTGTCATCTCTGACCACTTTATCCACTACAACACTTTGAATAGCAGGTTTAGCTTCTTCTGGCGAACTTGGATCATTTAAAGGATTTTCATATTTTAAAAAATTATTATCTTTGTTAATTTGCTCATTTAAAAGCTTATCAAAATCTGTTGCTTTAAAGATCACTTCGCGTCTTCTATAAGGCCCACCCTCAGCTGTTCTTGTAGTGTTTGCATTAGCTATATTAGAGCTAATAACATTCATTCTAAAACGTTGAGCACTTAAACCATAACCACTAATATCAAAATCACTTAAGTATGCCATAATTTACCTTTAACTTAATTTAGAGCTTGCGTCAAGTATAGAACTAAAGATATTGCTTTGTCTTCTTAAAACTCCATCAAGAGCTGTTATCATAACTGTATTTTTGCTCATTTCTGTGGTTTCTACATCTAGATCAACAGTATTTGCATCATTTCTTGCTAAATGTCCGTCTCTTAAGTAAATAGTAGATTTACTAGGATCTGGAAATTTCCAAGGTTTTTGATGTCCTTCTTCAGTTACGGCTAATTGCAATTCTTTATTATCATTTTTTTTAAAAATTTCATTTGCACGATTTACCAAAGCTGTTTCAAATTCAATATCTCTTGCTTTATAAAAAGGAGTATCAACATTTGCAAGATTGGCATTGATGAGTTGATTTCTTAGATTTCTACCCGCTAAAGCACCAGTGACTAGTTCTTTTGACTTAAATGGGTTAATCATTTTTTATCCTTTTTATAATTTTTAATATTAGCAAGCAAATACTGTTCCAATTTAATTATTTTGTATAAAAATATCAAAATTATTTTCCTTTTTGTAAATTTATAGCTTTATTGTGATCATCTATATTTGTGTTAAAAATATGAACTCCAGTATTTTTATCACGCACAAAATATAAATAATCTGTTTTTAAAGGAAAAATAGCTGCACGAATAGCAGCTAAAGAAACATTACAAACCGCTTCTTTAGGCAATCCCGTAAATTTATAGGTATTATAAGAGCTATTATCTTGTCTTATTCTTTGTGGGGTAACTTTTACATGGGAGTAAATTCCATAATTTAAAGTTCCATCCATTTGAAGCTTCATACCTTTTTTAAGTCGATTGTAAATTACGCTTGCAACTATAGGCATTTCATTTTCATTGGCAGCTTCTTTTTGTATTACAGAAGCGATGATGATATATTGGTGCCATTTTTTTGGATTATAATCCCCAAAAATTTTCTCAGAAGTTTTTTTATTGGAAATTTCAGCATGATTTAAAAGCATTTGAATGAGTAGATTTTCTGTAATGCCTTTTGGGATTTTATAAGTTTCTGGTAAAAAAACTCCTTCATCATAAGGAGCTTGAGCTTGAAATTCTTTTAAAAGTATATCTTTATCAAGTCCAAGTTGTTTGGCTGCTTGTTCTAAAAAGATTACACTTGTTTCCCCTGGGATAAGAGTAATGGTTTGAAGTGCTGCTTTAGCAATAGTGAGTTTATGTAGAAATTCAGCTCTATTTAAATCTTTTGTACCTATGTTGATCCAGCCTGATTGAGGGTGTCCTAAAAAAAATAAAATATATTTATCAATACTACTCATCTGATATTTATTTTGCTTTAAATATGTTATAATTTGAGAAATTGAACCTTGGGGAATAAATACCACAGAATTGCTTTTTAAAGGCTGAGTTAGATAATAAAAAATCCCCAAAATAAATATCAAAAAGAAGTTGCGTATGAAAAAGAAAATTTTATATATTGTTGTATTTTTTGTTGTGCTTATATTAGCTTTGTTTATAGTGCTTAAAAATGGGATTGTCATCTCTAGTATCCAATTTGATTTTTTAAAATTAGAACAATTATATATTAAATTAGATAAAAAATTAATTGTACGAGCAAAAAATATCACTATAAATGAGACTCAAAATTCCGAAATTTCATCACAAACTCACTCTTCTGATAATGCTTCAACAGAGATTTTAAAAATAACAAAAAATTTAAAATATCTATATACTTTTGTTGAAGAGATTGATATACAAAATTTAAATATAAAAGATAATCATGTGCGTATTTTATTTAAAGATAATGAATTTTTTATAGATAATGATTTATTGTTTTTAAAATTAACATTACAGCGTCAAAATAAAGAACTTATAGCTGGTATTAAAAAACTTTTATTAAAAGATTATGATTTAAATATTGATGGAAATTTAAGTATCAATACTAAGAGCGAGTTTTATTATTTTCAAGGTAGAGCAACTGGAGAATTGCTTGACTTTAACGCAAGTATCTCTTACAAAGATAAAAATTTAGCTTATAAAATAGAAGATTTAAATATTAGAAATATTACGGAAATTTTTAAAAGAGTTAATAAAAGAATAGAACTTCCACAGAGTTTAAATCTTTGGATGGCATATAGGGCTAAGGGAGAATTTTATCATTTAGATTATTTGCAGGGCTTTATAGATTTTACTAAAAATAATTATTATTTAGACAATATTAGCGCATCAGGTTATGTTAATAATGTCAAAGTTCGTTTGGATGATAAAATGAATGCTATTGAAATTCCAAAACTCGATTTAAATTTAAACAAACAAAAGCTTGATTTTGTCTTTAATAAAGCTTTCTATAATGGTGCTGATTTAAGTTCTAGTAAGGTTTATCTATATGATTTATTTGATGAAAAAAAAGCTGGGATTTATTTGCGTATTAAGTCTAATAATCTAAAATTTGACGAAAAACTTGCTAAAGCTTTGGAAGATTATCATTTTTCATTACCTTTTTATCAAAAAAGCGGAAAAATTAAAAGTGATTTAGAGCTTAAAATTGATTTTCATGATAAGGGTGAAATTTTTTATAGTGGTATTTTAGCTTTAGAGAATGCTAGTATTTCTTTGGCTGATTTTAATATTGCAAAAGCATTTGTCAAATTAAATCAAAATAATTTAAATATAGAAAATGCTAGTGTTGAAAATGGCTTTTTAAAAGCTGATTTTAATGCTAAATTTGACTTGCAAAAACAGCAAGGAAATTTCAATACTCAGATTTCAAGGCTTTATTTTGACAATGGGGAGCTTTTAGATTTAAAAAATCAAAATGTAGAAGTAAAATTAGATTATTCGCAAAATGTTAACATTAGCATTCCTCAGTGGAATTTGATTTTAAATTTTAAAGATGGACTTGAGGCTAATCTTAGTAATCCTAAGATTTTATTTTCATTTTCTCCATTGCTTAAAAAGTTTGGGTTTATCGATGCTAAAAATGTTTATTATAAAACTTTAAATTTCGAAGATTTTAATGCAAGCGTTAATGATGCTTATTTTAAAAATAATTTACTTATCAACGGTCAAACTCCTTATGAAAATGATAGCTTTGATATTGTAAAAAATAAAGGCATTATAGAAATTCATACTCAAAGTGATACAGCAAGTGCTAAAATAAGTTCTGATAATAAAGAAATTCATTTGAAAAATTTAAGTTATATTTATAGAAAAGATTCCAACTCTTCAAATTCAACATTTGATATTTCTACTAATACCCAAAATATTAGTTTTGGTGGAGCAAATGTAGCTTTAATTTTGCCAGATTCTAATAAAACTTTGGCTTTTGATAGGGTAGAGGCTGATTTAAAAGGCAATGCTTTGGATCTTAAAGGTTCTAGAGGAAATGCAAAATTTGATCTTTATTATTCTTCTAATGATTTAAATTTAAACGTTAGCAATATTGATGATAATTATTTAAATGAGTTTTTACAAAAACAAGCTGTTCAAGATGGAGTGTTTAACTTAAGTATAAAAGGAAGTGGATTGGAGTATTTTGACGGACAGATCGATTTTAAAAACACTTATGTGAAGGATTTAAAAGGTGTAAATCAGCTTATTTCCTTTATTGATACTGTACCAAGTTTATTGATGTTTAAATCTCCAACTTTTAATCAAAAAGGTTTAAGCTTGCATGATGGAAAGATTATTTTTAATAGGAAAAAAGATCTTTTAAGTGTTTCAGCTATTAATTTAAATGGCGATAGTGTAGATATATATGGTTTAGGATCAGCAAATTTAAGATTAAATACAGTGGATTTTAGTTTAGAGCTTAAAACTTTAAAATCAGCTTCAGAAGCTATATCCAAGGTTCCAATTTTAAATTATGTAATTTTAGGTAAAAATCAAGAAATTAGCACAAACTTAAAAATAGATGGAAGTATAGATGATCCTAAATTTCATACCGAAATTTTAACAGATACTCTAAAAACCCCTTTTAATCTTATTAAAAATATCATACAACTTCCTGCTAATTTACTTAATTAAAAATATTTAAAGTTTGTTTGAAAACTAAAACAAACTTTAAACTTACTCTTGCATTTTTTTTTATTTGTAATATACTTAAAAATGAAAATAAAAATAAGTATTTTAAAGGACTAAAAATGCAAATTACTTATACCTTAACAGATGAGTCTCCAGCTCTTGCGACTTATTCGTTTTTGCCTATAGTGAAAGCTTTTTTAAGTAGGGCACATATAGGAGTAAAAACCTCGGATATTTCTTTATCTGGAAGGATTTTAGCTACTTTTAGTGAGTATTTAAAAGAGGAACAAAGATGTGAAGATGCTTTAGAGCTTTTAGGCGAGCTTGTCAAAAGATCGGATGCAAATCTTATTAAAACCCCAAATATTTCAGCTTCTATTCCTCAGCTTAAGGCGGCGATTAAAGAATTGCAAGATAAGGGTTACATGTTACCAAATTACCCAGATGAGCCAAAAAATGATGAAGAATTGCAAATTAAAACAAAATATCAAAAAGTTTTAGGTTCAGCGGTTAATCCTGTATTAAGACAAGGAAATTCAGATCGTCGTTCAACAAAAGCGGTAAAAGACTATGCAAAAAACAATCCTTATCGTGTGGTTGAGTTTAATCCAAACTCAAAAACTCGTGTTTCTTACATGAAAGAAGGGGATTTTTTCTCTAATGAAAAAGCGGTTTTAATCGATCAAGATTGTGTGGCTAATATAGAATTTACAAGCGTTGATGGTAAAAATGAAATTTTAAAAGAGGGCTTAAAACTTGAAAAAAATGAAATTTTAGACGCTACTTTTATGGATGTGCAAAAACTTCAGGAATTTTATGCAAAAGAAATTAAAGCAAGCAAAGATGATGATGTGCTTTTTTCTTTGCATTTAAAAGCTACAATGATGAAAGTAAGTGATCCTATACTTTTTGGCTATGCGGTAAAAGTATTTTTTAAAGAATTATTTATCGAATTTCAAGATGAATTTGAAAAATTAGGTATTAATCCAAATAATGGTTTAAGTGAGCTTTTAAGTAAGATCGAAAATTCAAGCAAAAAAGATGAAATTTTACAAAAATACAATGAAATTTTAGCTAAATCTGCAGATATTTCTATGGTAAATTCAGATAAAGGTATTACAAATCTTCATGTTCCAAGCGATGTTATTGTTGATGCTTCTATGCCTGCAATGCTTAAAAATGGCGCAAGATTGTGGGATAAGGAAGGTAAGGAAAAGGACACAAATGCCGTAATTCCTGATCAAACTTACGCAACTATTTATGAGGCGGTTATTGAAGATTTGCATAAAAATGGTACTTTAAATCCTTCAAAACTTGGCAGTGTATCTAATGTAGGTTTAATGGCTAAAAAGGCTCAAGAATATGGCTCGCACGATAAAACCTTTGTGGCTAAAGAAGAAGGAGCTTTTAAAATAGTTTCTAACGGTAAAGTTTTATTAGAACATAAGGTTAGAAAAGGTGATATTTATAGAGTTAATCAGGCTAAATTTGATGCGGTGCTAAATTGGATTGATTTAGGTATAGAAAGATCAGAACTTAGTGGAGTCGAAGCTATTTTTTGGTTAGATAGCAAAAGAGCTAGTAATAAAATCATGATAACTTTGGTACAAAATCGTTTAAAAGAAAAGGGTAGAAATATAGCCATTTTAGCTCCAAAAGAAGCTTGTTTAAGAAGTTTAGAGTTAATCCGAGAAGGTAAAGATGTTATTTCTATCACGGGTAATGTTTTAAGGGATTATTTAACCGATCTTTTTCCTATTTTAGAGCTTGGAACAAGTGCAAAAATGCTTTCTGTTGTGCCTATGTTAAAGGGTGGAGCTATGTTTGAAACAGGAGCAGGGGGTTCAGCACCTAAACAAGTAGAACAATTAGTCGAAGAAAATCATCTGCGTTGGGATAGTTTGGGTGAATTTTTGGCTTTGCAAGCAAGTTTGGAATTTTATGCAAATAAGTGTAGTCATCATAAAGCTAAGGTTTTAGCAGAATGTCTTGATGAGGCTATAGGCGAATGGCTTGAAAATAATAAAGCTCCATCAAGAAAAGTTAAAGAAGATGACAATAGAACAAGTCATTTTTACTTAGCAATGTATTTTGCAAATCATTTAGCAAGACAAGCAAGTGATATGGAGCTTCAAAGCTTTTTTAAAGATATTGCCCTAGAGCTTTCTTCTAATGAAGAAAAAATCAGAGCCGAATTTAATGATGCACAAGGTGTGAAAGTGGATTTGGGTGGATATTATAAATTTGATGATGAAAAAGCAAATAAAATCATGCGTCCAAGTGCAACTTTTAACGCTATTTTAGAAAAAATAGGACAAAGATGAAAATTACTGTTATAGGGGCTGGTAATGTGGGCTCAAGCGTAGCTTATGCTTTGATTTTAAGAGAAATAGCAAATGAAATTGTTTTAGTAGATATCAATGAGGATTTACTTTATGCAAAAGAACTAGAACTTACTCAAAGCATAGCTGCTTTAAATTTAAATATAGATTTACTTTGCACTAAAGATTATACTCATACCAAAAATTCAGATATAGTGCTTTTTAGTGCAGGTTTTGCTAGAAAAGATGGGCAAAGTAGAGAAGAATTGCTTCAGTTGAATACAAGCATTATGCTTGATTGCGCTAAAAAAATTAAAGATTTTACAGAAGATCCGCTTTTTATTATTTTAACTAATCCTGTGGATTTTCTACTTAATACTCTTTATGAAAGCGGAATTTTTTCATCAAAGAAAATTATAGCCATGGCGGGAGTTTTAGACAATGCAAGATTTAAGTATGAGCTTGCCAAAAAACTTAATGTCAAAATGTCAAGCGTGGATACAAGACTTATTGGTTTTCATAATGATGATATGGTTTTGGTAAAATCTTACGCAAGTGTTAAAAATAAAAATATAAGCGAATTTTTAAATGAAGAAGAATTTGATGATTTGGAAAATGAAGTTAAAACAGGTGGAGCTAAAGTAATTAAACATCTTAAAACTTCAGCTTATTTAGCCCCTGCTAGTGCTTGCATAAGAATGCTTGAGTCCATAAGAAGTGGCGAGTTTTTACCTATGAGTGTGATTTTACATGGAGAATTTGGAGTGCAAAACAAAGCCTTGGGAGTTATGGCAAGATTAGGACTTGAAGGTGTGATTGAAATCATGAGATTAGATCTTAGTTTGCAAGAAAAAGACAAATTAGAAAAATCTTTAATCAAATATCAATATAAAGGAGAATAAATGAACATACATGAGTATCAAGCAAAAGCAATTTTTGCAGACAATGGCATCCCTACCTTAAAGGGAAAAGTTGCATTTAGCGTAGATGAAGCTGTGGCTAATGCTAAAGAATTAGGCGGTAGTGTTTGGGCAGTTAAAGCTCAAATTCACGCAGGAGGCCGTGGTCTTGGTGGTGGTGTTAAAATCGCTAAGAATTTAGATGAGGTAAAAGATTACGCAAGTAAAATTTTAGGAATGAATTTAGTAACTCATCAAACAGGACCTGAAGGTAAGCTTGTACAAAAACTTTATATAGAAAGTGGTGCTAATATAGTAAAAGAGTATTATTTGGCTATTTTATTTAATAGAATGGCAGAGCAAATTACCATTATCGCTTCAAGTGAAGGAGGGATGGATATAGAAAAAGTAGCCAAAGAAAGCCCTGAAAAAATTGCAAAAGTAGGTATTGATCCACAAATTGGATTTAAAATGTTTCATGGACTTGAAGTAGCGAGAGTTTTAGGACTTGATAAAGATGAAGGCAAAAAACTCATTTCTATGATAGCTAAACTTTATAAGCTTTACATGGATAAAGATATGAATATGCTTGAAATCAATCCTTTAATTAAAACTGCAGAAGGAGATTTTTATGCTCTTGATGCAAAATGCAGTTTTGATGATAGTGCACTTTATCGTCATCCTGAAATTGCTGAACTTAGAGATATTACCGAAGAAAATCCTGCTGAAAGAGAAGCGGCTGAATTTGGCTTAAGCTATGTGAAATTAGATGGAGATGTAGCTTGTATGGTAAATGGCGCGGGTCTAGCAATGGCAACTATGGATATTATTAATTATAGTGGTGCAAAACCTGCAAATTTCTTAGATGTAGGTGGGGGAGCTTCTCCTGAAACTGTTGCAAAGGCTTTTGAAATTATTTTAAGAGATAAAAATGTAAAAGTTATATTTATTAATATCTTTGGTGGCATTGTTCGTTGTGATAGGATAGCAAATGGAATTTTAGAAGCTACTAAGAATGTTGAGGTAAATATTCCAATTGTAGTGCGTCTTGATGGCACTAACGCAGCAGAAGCAAAGACAATTTTAGATAATTCAAATCTTAAAAATATCAAAGCAGCAACCAATCTTAAAAACGGTGCAGAGCTTGTAAAAAGTTTAGTAGGATAAGGATAGAAAATGAGTATATTGGTTAATAAAAATACAAAAGTAATAGTTCAAGGTTTTACGGGTAAAGAAGCAACTTTTCACGCTGAGCAATGCATGGCTTATGGTACAAATATAGTTGGAGGTGTCACCCCTCATAAAGGCGGACAAACTCATTTAGGTAAACCAGTTTTTGATACCGTTGCAGATGCGGTTAAAGCAACAAAGGCTGACGTGAGCTTGATCTTTGTACCTGCTTTTGCTGTGGGTGATAGCGTGATTGAAGCAGCCGATGCGGGTATTAAGCTTGCAGTTGTAATCACAGAGCATACACCTGTAAAGGATATGATGTTTGCTAAGCAATATGCTAATAAAAAGGGTATGAAAATCATTGGACCAAATTGTCCAGGTATTATCACTTCTGAAGAATGCAAATTAGGAATTATGCCAGGTTTTATTTTTAAAAAAGGTTGCGTGGGGCTTATTTCAAAAAGTGGAACTTTAACTTATGAAGCTGCTAATCAGGTAGTTCAAGGTGGTTATGGAATTTCTACTGCAGTAGGAATTGGCGGTGATCCTATCATAGGTCTTGCTTATAAAGAACTTTTAAGTGAATTCCAAAAAGATGATGAAACTAAAGCTATTGTAATGATAGGTGAAATTGGTGGTAGTTTGGAAGTGGAAGCGGCTAAATTTATTAAAGAAAATATTAGCAAACCTGTGGTAGCATTCATTGCAGGTGCAACTGCTCCAAAAGGTAAAAGAATGGGGCATGCAGGTGCCATAGTAGGAAGTGCTGATGAAAGTGCTGTGGCTAAAAAAGAAGCTTTGAAAAGTTACGGAATTCATGTGGTGGATTCTCCGGCTTTAATTGGTGAAGAAATTCAAAAAATATTAGGTTGATAAAGGAAAAACATGAGTATGACAGCTCCAAAAGATACCCCTGTTTGGGTAGATGAGCATAGATGCAAAGCATGCAATATTTGTGTTAGCTATTGCCCCGCTGGGGTTTTAGCTATGCGCGATGATGTGCATGCGGTTTTAGGACAAATGATAGAGGTGGTACACCCTGAATCCTGTATAGGCTGTACTGAGTGTGAGACACATTGCCCTGATTTTGCTATTATGGTGGCAAAAAGAGATGAATTTAAATTTGCCAAACTTACTGCTGAGGCTAAAGATAGAGCTGTAGCCGTAAAAAATAACAAATACAAAAAATTAGCATAGGAAAAATAATGAGAGAAGTTATAGCAACAGGTAATGTTTTAATCGCCAAAGCTGCGATTGATTGTGGATGTAAATTTTTTGGAGGTTATCCTATTACTCCTAGTAGTGAGATAGCTCATGAATTAAGCCATATGCTTCCTGCAAATGATGGAACTTTTATACAAATGGAAGATGAAATTTCAGGTATTAGCGTGGCTATTGGTGCGGCAATGAGTGGAGTAAAATCCATGACTGCAAGTAGCGGTCCAGGAATTTCTTTAAAAGCGGAGCAAATAGGACTTGCATTTATTGCTGAAATTCCACTTGTGATTGTAAATGTTATGAGAGGTGGTCCTTCGACAGGTCTTCCAACTCGTGTAGCACAAGGAGATTTGTTTCAAGCTAAAGCACCAACTCATGGGGATTTTGCAAGCATTGCTATTGCTCCTGCAAGTCTTGAAGAAGCTTATATAGAAACCATTAGAGCGTTTAATTTAGCTGAAAAATATATGACTCCAGTATTTTTACTTATGGATGAAACTGTAGGGCACATGAATGGTAAAGCGGTTTTACCTGATTTAAAAGATATTAAAGTGTATAACCGTAAAAAATTTGAAGGAGACAAAAAGGATTATAAACCTTATGCAGCAGGAGAAAATGAGCCTGCAACTTTAAATCCTTTCTTTACAGGTTATCGTTATCATGTTACAGGACTTCATCATGGAGATATAGGTTTTCCAACTGAAGATGGAGTTATAGTGAAAAAAAATATGGAAAGACTCATAGGTAAAATAAAAAACAATCAAGAAGATATTTGTGCTTATGAAGAGTATATGCTTAATGATGCTGAATTTTTAATCATTGCTTATGGAAGCGTAAGTCGTTCAGCAAAAGAAGCTATACAAAGATTAAGAGAGCAAGGGATTAAAGTGGGACTTTTCCGTCCAATTACTCTTTATCCAGTGGCTGAGAAAAAAATCGCTGAAGTTGTAAGCAAATTTAAAAAAGTAATGGTAAGCGAGCTTAATATGGGACAATATCTTGAAGAGATTGAAAGAGTAACTTCGCGTCGCGATTTTATTAGCTTGCACCGTGCAAATGGTCGTCCTATCACTCCAAGTGAAATTATTGCTAAGGTAAAGGAGAATATATAAATGGCTTTTAATTATGATGAATATCTAAGAGTAGATAAAATGCCTACTCAGTGGTGCTGGGGATGTGGTGATGGCGTTGTTTTAAAATGTATTATCCGTGCAATAGAAAAACTTGGTTGGAATATGGATGATGTTTGTCTTGTTTCGGGTATAGGTTGTAGTGGTAGAATGAGTTCTTATGTAAATTGCAATACAGTTCATACAACTCATGGTAGGGCAATAGCCTATGCAACAGGTATTAAATTAGCCAATCCTAGTAAACATGTTATTGTAGTAAGTGGAGATGGGGATACTTTGGCAATTGGTGGAAATCATACCATACATGGTTGTCGTAGAAATATTGATTTAACCCACATTGTGATCAATAATTTTATCTATGGACTTACGAATTCACAAACAAGCCCAACCACTCCAAAAGGTTTTTATACAGTAACAGCTCAATTTGGAAATATTGACCCTAATTTTGATGCGTGTGAATTAACTAAAGCTGCAGGAGCTTCTTTTGTGGCAAGGGGTAATGTGATTGAAGCTAATAAGCTTGAAAATTTAATTTATAAGGCTCTAGCGCATAAGGGTTATAGTTTTGTAGATGTTTTTTCAAATTGTCATATCAATCTAGGTAGAAAAAATAAAATGGGCGAAGCTGTAGCTATGCTTGATTGGATTAAAAATCGCGTTGTGGATAAAGCTAAATTTGAAAGCATGGATTTTGAAGAAAGAAAAGATAAATTTCCAACAGGAATTTTACATGAAGATAATTCTCAGCCAGAATACTGCCACGCTTATGAAGAAGTACGTCGTGCAGCCAAAGAAAAAAGAATGGTGGATTTAGGAGCTTTAAAATGAAATATCAATTAAGATTTGGTGGTGAAGGCGGACAAGGTGTTATCACCGCAGGAGAAATTTTAGCAGAAGCAGCCATTAAAGAAGGTCGCCAAGCTTTTAAGGCTTCAACTTATACTTCACAAGTGCGTGGTGGCCCTACTAAGGTGGATATTATCATTGATGATAAAGAAATTTTATTTCCTTATGCTGTAGAAGGGGAGATAGACTTTATGCTTTCGACTGCAGATAAGGGCTATAAAGGTTTTCGTGGCGGTGTAAAAGAAGGAGGCATCATAGTTGTAGAGCCAAATTTGGTACATCCTGAAAGTGAAGATTATAAAAAATGGCAAATTTTTGAAATTCCTATTATTACCATAGCTAAAGATGAGGTAGGAAATGTGGCTACTCAATCAGTTGTAGCACTTGCAATTGCTGCTTATATGAGCAAATGTATAGATTTAGATGTTTTAAAGGAAACTATGCTTCATATGGTTCCTGCAAAAACTCGTGACGCAAATGCTAAAGCTTTTGATTTGGGTGTAAAATACGCCACTCAAGCAAAACCACATTCATAATAAATTCCGCACCATGCGGAATTTAACTTCTAAAATTTTACATATTGCAAATAAAATTTAAATTTTAATTATTTTAATTTAGCTACTTTTAACGATTAAAATTTTATAATCAAAAACTTATATTTTCAAGGAAAATTAATGGATTTTTTTGATGAATTGTTTAATAAAACTCCAAAAGAAAAATTTATAGAAATTATACAAAATGGAAATTTAGGAGCCTTAGAAAAAGTTTTTGAGGAATTTTTTGCTGATCATATTGCCATGGTAGAACTTTTAGAAAAACAAGGTTTAACAGAAATGGATGTAAAAAATTTCATATTAGAAAATGGTGATTTTATAGAAGAAAGGCAAAATGATATTTATATAGAATTAGGCGCAAAAATTTTAGGACACGAAGGCTAAAATTGTTTAAAATAAGCCCTTGTTTAATTTGTATTTTTTTTATTTTTAGCAATGTTTTAGCATCTGAACCAACTTTTGATTATACTTATAAATTTATACTTAAAAAAGATGAGAGAGCTAGTGTGCAGATTAAAGAAATAGGCTATGAAGATAAGGTGCAAAATTTTGATTTTTATTGGACTTTGTTTGATAATACTAATATCATCGTACATTCGAAATTTCGCAAATATCCGCGTCAATTTGTGATGAGTTTAAGAAGAAATTTAGATTGGGTAACTCAAACTTTAATACCTGATTATACCAATCCACATATTGATAGAGCAAGACTGATTTTAGAATTTAGTGCTTATAATAAAGGTTTGGCAACTTTTACAGTTTATATAGAAGATAAGGAATCTCGTTTAATGGTAGAATTTTTAGATCCGAGAAAAAAAGCTTTACAAAATCCACCGCAAAACAATCAGGTTGTTCCTATGATTAATTTTAACGAACCTCAGGTAAAACCATTAACAAACAAAGAAAATAATAATAGCAATTAACAAGGAAAAGATAGTGCAAAAAATAGATGAATTAATAAAACAGTTTTTACAAGAACTTGGCTATGAACCTATTTTAAATATGCTTTCAAATGTAAAATCAGGAAAGAAATTACGCTCTAAATTATTATTAGCTATCGCAGATGAGAGTGAGATTGCTTTTAAAATTTGCGCAGCTATAGAATTGATACATCTTGCTAGTTTGTTGCATGATGATATTATCGATGAGAGTGAATTAAGGCGTGGAGCAAGATCTGTTAATGCTGAATTTGGCACAAAAAATGCTCTTATGTTGGGCGATATTTTGTATTCAAAAGCCTTTTATGAATTAAGCAAAATGGATACTAGATTTGCAAGTATTATTTCAGATGCTGTTGTAAAGCTTGCTATAGGCGAACTTATGGATGTTGATTTGGGAGAGAAATTTAATATCAATAAAGAAGCTTATTTGAAAATGATCTATAATAAAACAGCTGTTTTGATCGAAGCAAGTGCGAGATGCGGAGCTATTTTGGCTGGATTATATGAAAAAGATTTTGCAGAATATGGAAAAAATTTAGGACTCGCTTTTCAGATGATTGATGATATTTTAGATATTAAGAGTGATGAAAAAATTCTTGGAAAACCTGCTATGAATGATTTTAAAGAGGGTAAGACTACCTTACCTTATATTTATCTTTATGAAAATTTACAAGAACAAGATAGGATATATTTGCAGACTTTATTTAAAAAAGATTTAAATAAAAATGAAAAAGAGTGGCTAAAAACTAAATTTGAAGAACAAAAAGCTTTGGAAAAAGCTATTTTAGAAGCTAAAACTTATGCAAAAAAGGCTAGTAAAGCGATTGAAAAATATGATAATAACAAGCTTAATGATATTATTAAAGCTATGATAGATAGGGAATTTTAATGTATTATTGTATATCTTTTACTCATAAAAATACAGATATTGCCTTAAGGGAAAAGTTAAGCTTTTCCAATGAAGCTAAAAAAAGTGAGTTTTTAAAAATCATTAGCACTCATGAAAATATTGAAGAATGTTTGGTTATAAGTACTTGCAATCGTGTTGAAATTGTTGCTTTTGTAAAAATGGCCTGTGCGGAGTTTATTGTTAAATCTTTGGCTTTGCTTTGTGATGTGGATAAAGATATTTTACTTGAAAAAGCTGATATTTTTGAAGATAGTGGAGCAATCCATCATCTTTTTTCCGTAGCAAGTTCTTTGGATAGTTTGGTGGTTGGAGAAACTCAGATAGCAGGACAATTAAAAGATGCCTTTGCTTTTGCCGTAAAAAATAATTTTTGCGGAGTGCACCTTTCACGAGCAGTACATAGTGCTTTTAAATGTGCTGCTAAGGTACGCAATGAAACTCAAATTTCTAAAAATCCTATTTCTGTGTCCAGTGTTGCTGTGGCAAAAGCAAAAGAACTTGCAGATTTAACACAGAAAAAAGCTGTTGTTATTGGAGCTGGAGAGATGGGGGAACTTGCAGCAAAACATTTAATTGCTGCGGGTGCTAAAGTGATTATTTTAAATCGTGATTTACAAAAAGCCAAAGATTTGTGCGAGAGACTTGGTGTTTTAAGCGAATATGATAGTTTAGAAAATTTAAAAAAATATTTAAATCAATACGAGTTTTTTTTCTCAGCTACCAATGCACCAAATGCTATTATTACAAATGCTTTAATAGAAGAACTTCCTTATAAAAGGTATTTTTTTGATATTGCAGTTCCAAGGGATATTGATATCAATGAAAATGAAAATATATCTGTTTTTGCCGTAGATGATCTTGAGATTGTGGTTCAAAAAAATTTAGCACTAAGAGAACAAGAAGCTCGTATGGCTTATGGGATAATAGGTCGTGAAACAAGTGAATTTTTTAGATATTTAAACGATTTGGCTTTGATGCCTATTATCAAAGCTATACGCTTGCAAGCTAAAGAATATGCAGATAAACAACTTGAAATTGCGTTAAAAAAAGGATACTTGAAAAAATCCGACAAAGAAGAGGCTAGAAAGTTGATTCATCAAGTTTTTAAGGCTTTTTTACACACACCTACTGTAAATTTGAAGCATTTACAAGGTAAAATGCAAAGCGATACAGTGATTAATGCTATGCGTTATGTTTTTGATTTGCAAAATAATCTTGAAGGTTTAAATCAATATAAATGTGAATTTGATATGGAGAATAATGATGAGATTTACTAAATTTTATGCACCAAGCTTAAAAGAAGCGCCAAAAGATGCGAGTTTACCTAGTCATATTTTTTTAACGCGTGCAGGTTTTGTAGAACAAATTGGTAGTGGACTTTATAATTTCTTGCCTTTGGGAAAAAGAGTTTTAGACAAGATTAAAAATATAGTTAAAGAAGAAATGGATAAGGCTGGAGCACAAGAAGTAAATCTTAGTTTTATCACTCCTGCAAGTTTGTGGCAAGAAAGTGGGCGTTATAATGTTTTTGGAAAAGAACTTCTGCGTTTTAAAGACAGAAAAGAAAATGAATTTGTTTTAGGTCCAACACATGAAGAAGCTATGCTTTCTTTGGTAAAAAACAAAATCACAAGCTATAAACAACTTCCTTTGCATTTATATCAAATTGGACTTAAATTTCGTGATGAAGCAAGACCTAGATTTGGGCTTTTAAGATGTCGTGAATTTTTAATGAAAGATGGATACAGTTTTCATGCTAATGAAGAAGATTTAGGGCGTGAGTTTGAGCTTATGTATAAAACTTATTCTCAAATTTTACAAAGAATGGGACTTGATTTTAGAGCAGTTGAAGCTGATAGTGGGGCTATTGGTGGAAGTGGTTCTAAGGAATTTATGGTTTTAGCAAAAAATGGGGAAGATGATATTTTAATTTGTGAAAATTGTGATTATGCAGCTAATGTTGAAGCTGCAAAAAGAGCTAAAAAAACTTGTCAAGATGAGCGTCCTGAAGCAAATTATGCAAGTAAATTTCACACTCCAAATATTAAAACTATAGATTCTTTAGCACAATTTTTTAAAATCAATGCTTTTTATACGATTAAAGCAGTGGTAAAAAAAGCTATTTACGAAAATGAAAGCAAATTAGTTGTGTTTTTTATAAGAGGAAGTGATGATTTGCAAGAAATCAAGGCTCAAAATGCTTGCAATGCCCTTGAACTAGTCGATGCAAGCGAAGAAGAATTAGAAAAAGCTGGTTTAGTAGCTGGTTTTATAGGTTTTGTGGGATTAAAAGATATAGATTTTTATATAGATTTTGAGCTTGAAAACGAAAAACAAATGATTATGGGTGCGAATGAAAAAGATTATCATTTAATCGGCATTGATGTTGTAAATTTAAACAAAGATCGTTTTAAAGATTTGATTGAAGTTAAAGAAGGGGATTGCTGTGCTAAATGTGGAGCAAAATTAAAACAAAGCAAAGGTATAGAAGTAGGGCATATTTTTAAACTAGGACAAAAATATTCCAAAGCGATGAATGCAAATTTTTTAGATGAAAATGGCAAAAGTCAACCTTTTTATATGGGATGTTACGGCATAGGTGTTTCACGCTTGTTGGCTGTAGCTATTGAAGCAAGTCATGATGAAAAAGGATGTATTTGGAATAAAACTTTAGCTCCTTTTGTGCTTGAAATTATTGTTTCAAATCTCAAAGATGAAAAGGCTTTAGAATTTGCTAATAAGCTTTATGAGGATTTAACCAATCTTGGATTAGAAGTATTGCTTGATGATAGAAATGAGCGTTTTGGGGTTAAAATGAATGATTTTGAACTTATGGGTTTTCCTTATGCGTTAGTTATTGGTAAAGGATTAGAAAAGAATGAAATAGAGCTTATCCAAAGAGAAGGTTTGATAAAAGAGCTTATAAAAACTGATGAACTTATGGAAATTCTTAAAAAGAAAGTGTTATGAATTATAAATTAAGTTTAAGCCCTTTATTTGTACTTGAAATTATTGCAAGTATACTTTTTATAGTGTTTTTTGGTTTTGGTAATTTTTTATTTTTCATACTTTTGAGTATGATTTTTGGTGCGGTTTTATTGGGAATTTTTTGGAAAAATATGCTTGAATTTCAAATGGGTGGCTTAAAGGATATGTTAACACAATTTTCTTTTGTTATCGCAGGGTTTTTACTTGTTTTTCCAGGGATTATTACAAGCGTTTTTGGAATTTTTGTATTTTTCTTTGGTATTGCTTTGAAAATAATGACTAAATCAAAATATCAATACACTAAGCAAGAGTATCAAAATTCTAATGAAGAAATCATTGATGTTGAAATTATAGAGGATAGAAAATGAAGCTTATTATCGCAACAAGAAAAAGTCAATTAGCTCTTTGGCAAAGTGAACATGTAGCCCAAATTTTAAAAAATACACATCAAATTGAAGTGCTTTTAGAAGGTTTTAAAACAAAAGGCGATGTTTTGCTGGATTCTCCTTTGGCAAAAATTGGCGGCAAAGGACTTTTTACAAAAGAACTTGAAGAAAGTATGCTAAGAAAAGAAGCACATTTGGCGGTGCATAGTTTAAAAGATGTGCCTAGTTTTTTTCCTCAAGGTTTAGTTTTGGCAGCGGTAAGTAAAAGAGAGCAAAGTAATGATGCCATGCTAAGTCAAAATTATAAAGATTTTCTTTCTTTGCCAAAAGGTGCAAAAATAGGCACTACTAGTGTTAGACGTAAAATGCAGCTTTTATTGTTAAGACCTGATTTAGAGATTATTTCTTTGCGCGGTAATGTTAATTCTCGTATAGAGAAATTAAAAAATAATGATTTTGATGCGATTATTTTGGCAATGGCGGGAATTAAACGCTTAAACTTAGATAAGCAAGTGAATTTTGTTTATGAATTTAGCAAGGATGAACTAATCCCTGCAGCCTCTCAAGGAGCTTTAGGTATAGAAAGTATAAATGATGAAAAAATTTTAGAACTTTTAAAATGTTTAAATGATGAAAATGCTTTGATTGAAACAAGCATTGAAAGAGAATTTATTGCTACTTTAGAAGGGGGTTGTCAAGTTCCCATAGGTATTAACGCAGAGCTTTTAGGAGATGAAATTTGTGTGCGTGCAGTGCTTGGACTACCCGATGGAAGAGAAATTTTAAAAGATAAAAGAATGATTAAAAAAGATGATTTTAAAGGTTTTGGAGAGAGTTTGGCTAAGGAGTTTATTGCTAAAGGTGCTAAAGAACTTTTAAAAAAAGCTGAGAGCATGCTATGAAAGAATTTATTCAAATTTTAAAAGAAAATGATCTTTTAAGGGTAATTGAAGAGCCTGTAGATGTAGATCTTGAAATCGCTCATTTAGCCTATATAGAAGCTAAAAAAGGAGAAAAAGGTAAGGCTTTATTGTTTAAAAATCCTATAGATAAAAAATTAAATAAACAATATAAATTTCCTGTTTTGATGAATACTTTTTGCAATGAAAAGGCTTTAAATTTAGCTTTTGGGCGTGATTATGAAGAGGTGGCTGAAGAAATTTCAAAACTCACCAAGCTTCATATTCCTACGAGTTTTAAAGCAAAAATGGATTTTTTTATGAATTTGTTAAGTTTTAAAAATGTTCCTCCTAAAAGACTGAAAAAAAATAAAGCCTTGTATGATTATGAAATTTTAAACTCTCTTGAAGAACTTCCAGTGCTTAGAACTTGGGAAGATGATGCGGGTAAATTTATCACCATGGGGCAAGTTTATACGCAAAATTTAGATAAAACTCAAAATAATCTTGGAATGTATCGTTTGCAAATGAGTGATAAAAATGAACTTTTAATGCATTGGCAAATTCATAAAGATGGGGCAAATTTTTACCACGAATACAAAAATGCTGGTTTTAAAAAAATGCCTGTAAGTATAGCTATAGGTGGAGATCCACTTTATATTTGGTGTTCTCAAGCACCTTTACCTAAGGGAATTTTTGAACTTTTGCTTTATGGTTTTATTAAAAAAACTCCTGCAAAACTTACCCCTTGTGAAAATGGTATTTTTGTACCTTATGATAGCGATGTAGTTATTGAAGGTTATGTGGATTTAGAAGAGTTTAAAATCGAAGGTCCTTTTGGAGATCATACGGGTTTTTACACTCCTGCTGAACTTTTTCCTGTGATGAAAGTGGAAAAAATTTATGCTAAAAAAGACGCGATCTATCAAGCAACGGTTGTAGGAAAGCCTCCTTTAGAAGATAAGATCATGGGGCTTGGTACCGAAAGAATTTTTTTACCCTTGCTTCAAACTTCAGTTTCTGATTTAATTGATTATAATATGCCTGAAAATGGGGTCTTTCATAATCTTATCTTGGCAAAAATTGATGCAAAATATCCCGCTCATGCGCAACAAGTTATGCATGCATTTTGGGGAGTGGGGCAAATGAGTTTTGTTAAACATGCAATTTTTGTAGATAAAAATGCACCTTCTTTGAAAGATTATGATGCTTTAATTCCTTATATTTTAAATCGTTTTGATACAAAGAAAATTTTAATTTCAGAAGGAATTTGTGATCAATTAGATCATGCTTCGCCTAATTCTTGTTTTGGGGGTAAAGCAGGACTTGATGCTTGTAAGGAAACACAACTAGAAGAGCTTGAAATTTTAGAAGATGAAAAATTGTTAGAACTTTTTAAAACCAAGGTAGAGCTTTTAAATTTAAAGCAATTTTATAAAGAAAGCAAAAGTCCTATAGTTTGCATTTTGCTTGATAAAAAAGAAAAAATCGAACAAAGTTTTAATAAACTTTTAGAATTTAAAAAACATTTTAGGATTTTAGTATTTTTGGATACCGAAAATAAGCTTGAAAACCCTTATATGCTTGTTTGGCGTGTGGTAAATAATATTGATGCTAAAAGAGATATTTTTATCAAAGAAGAAAGACTTGGAGTGGATGCAAGTGCTAAGGGTGAAGCTGAGGGTTATTTAAGAACTTGGCCTAAGCAAACAGATTGCACTAAAAGCGTGATAGAAGATTTAATCTTGCGTAATATTTTAGAAAACAATCCAGATCTTTTTAATAAATTTGAAATTTTTTAAGATAGTTGAGATTTTTTTAAAATTTTGGCACAGTTTTTGCTTATTGTTTTTTATATTGAAAAATAAATTTTTCTTTACTAGGTGTTCATAAATTTATAAATTTGTCGATATAAGCTTTTAACTAGCAATAAGAAATTTTAAAAAGGATTTTAAAATGGAAATATCGAAGGCAAATGGGCAAATGGATACAGCTTTGGCAAACATTAGTCAAAGAACAAATGAGACACAGGCTAGTTCAAACATTCAAACCGATAGAAGTCAAAGCCAAGGAGGCGATGATGAACAACAACAAGGTGTGAGTGAAAAGTTAGCTGATATTACAAAAAAGCTAAATGAGCAAATGGATTCTTTAGATACTAATGTTCGTTTTGGTTATAGCGATAAAATTAATTCTATGTATATTAGCGTGACTGAAAAAAGTACTGGAAGGGAAATTCGTCAAATTCCTAGCGAAGAAGCTATGAGACTAGCTGAGTATTTTAGAGATGTGATAGGAATGATATTTGATAAGGAGAGTTAAAAATGGCATTTGGTAGTTTATCTAGTTTAGGATTTGGTTCTGGAGTTTTAACTCAAGATACTTTAGATAAGTTGAAAGAAGCTGAACAAAAAGCTCGCATTGATCCTTATACTAAAAAAATCGAGGAAAATACAACCAAACAAAAAGATTTAACTGAGCTTAAAACAAAGCTTTCTGCTTTTCAAGCAGCTGTATCGTCTTTAGGAGACTCTACGGCTTTTGCAAAAAGAAAGGTTATAGCAAGTATCACTGATAATCCTCCTGCAAGCCTTAGTGTGACTTCAGGTGTTGCTTTGCAAAGCATGAATATCAATGTAACTCAACTTGCCCAAAAAGATGTTTATCAAAGCAAGGGTTTGGTAAATGATACAGGAATTATCAATGCAAGTTTAAAAGAACCTACAAATTTAACTTTTTTTTCTAATGGAAAAGAATACAGCGTTACTATAGATAAAAATACAACCTATAGTGATTTAGTTGATAAGATTAATACTGCTACGGGTGGAGAAATTGTAGCTAAGATGGTAAATACAGGAGAAAAAGACGCACCTTATCGCTTAACCTTAACGAGCAAAGAGACAGGTGAAGATAGTGCTATAAGCTTTTATCCGGGTGCAAAAGATTCTGATGGTAAATATAAGGTTGATGAAAATGCTAAAAGTGTTTTTGAAAGTCTTGGTTGGAAACTCGATGAAGATGCTTTAAAAGCTGAAGATTTTGATCCTGCTAAAAGTAAAAAAGGTGTTGGCATTGTTGATAGCGAAGATAATCCTTTGCATATTCAAAAAGCTCAAGATGCTAAATTTACCATGGATGGTATCAAGATGACAAGATCGAGCAATACTATAACCGATCTTGGTGTAGGTATTACTTTGACTTTAAATAAAACAGGTGAAATTAATTTTGATGTTCAGCAAGATAGTGAGTCCGTTACTAAAGCTATGCAAGATATGGTCGATGCTTATAATGATTTAGTGTTAAATCTTAATGCCGCTACAGACTATAACAGCGAAACAGGAACTAAGGGTTCATTACAAGGTGTGACAGAGGTAAATTCTATACGATCTAGTATCATTTCTGTGCTTTTTAAAACCCAATCGGTTGATGGTACTGTAGAAGATGATAATGGTAATAAGGTAAATACTAAAGTAATGCTTTCTTTACAAGACTATGGTTTAAGTATGACTGACTCAGGGACTTTAAATTTTGACTCTTCTACTTTTGAAAGTAAGATGAAAGAAAATCCTGATTTAACTGAAAGCTTTTTTTCAGGCATTACTCAATACAAGGATATAAACTATACTGGTGATTTAATTAAAGAAGATAGTCTTAAAGACTATTTAGGCAAAGAAGATGGTAAAGGTATAAGTTTTGAATCTGGAAAATTTCAAATTGTTACAAATTTTGAAACTTATGATTTATCTAAAAATGCCGATGGAACCACTTTTAAATTGACAGGTGAAACAGAACAAGAAATGCTTCAAAATTTGGCTAATCATATCAATAGTAAAGGTATTGAAGGTTTAACAGTTAAAGTTGAAACTTATGAAAAAGATGGAGAAAAAGGATATAAGCTTAATTTTAAGACCGATGGAAGTTCTGATTTTGCCATAAAAGGAGATAGCGAATTTCTTAAACAATTTGGTTTAAGTCAAACGAGCATTGCCGCTGAGGCAGTTGAAGGTGTGGGTGTTTTTGCTCAGCTTAAAACAACTTTGCAAGGCATAACTGGTACAAATGGTTCTTTAACAAAATACGATGAGAGTTTAACGAATGATACTAAGTCTTTAACTCAAACTAAAGAATCAACTCAAACTTTGATTGATACAAGGTATGATACAATGGCAAATCAATGGTTGCAATATGAGAGCATCTTAAATAAACTTAATCAGCAATTAACAACTGTGACTAATATGATCAATGCAGCAAATAATTCTAATAATTAAGGATAAAAAAGATGCAAAATAGTTTAGCTTATAATGCTTATTCTCAAAATCAAGCGGGGATAGAATCTCCGCAAAAACTTATCGAAATGCTTTATGAAGGAATTTTGCGTTTTTGCGCAAGGGCTAAAGTGGCGATAAGAAACGAAGACATAGAACAAAGAGTGTACTTTGTAAAAAGAACAACAGCTATTTTTATAGAGCTTATTAATACTTTAGATTATGAAAAAGGTGGAGATGTGGCGCATTATTTAAGTGGGCTTTATACAAGAGAAATTCAACTTTTATCTTTGGCAAATTTAGAAAATAACGAAGAGAGAATCAATGAAGTTATAAATGTAACCAAAGGTTTACTAGAAGCTTGGAGAGAAGTACATAGTAATGAAACAGTGGCTCAGTGATTTTAAACTCGCGTTAATTCAAGAAGATATTAATAAGCTTGAAAATTTGCTTGATAAACTTGATATGAAAGCTTTTATTAAAAATTTAGCTAAAAGATCACCCTCAGAAGACTTTTTAAAAGAAAATATGAATGATGTATTTTATCAAATTCAAGCTCTTTTGCAAGAAGCTGTTATACTGATTGAGCAAAAGAAAAAAGCAAAGGCTGTTGAAATTCAAAAATTTCAAAAAGCTTTGACCTATGTTAGATCTTAAAAAGCATAGCGATAAGCCGAGTTCTGTCTTGAATGCTCATTTATCTAGTTTTGTTTTTACAAACAAAATCAAGCGAAGGGTCAAAACAAAGACGCTAACCATCCCTTCTTGCTGCACATTGGGTTTACATAGCCGAAATTGTTGCCAAAATCGCTGGTAGGCTTTTACCCCACCGTTTCACCTTTTCCACTTGTGTGGTAGTTTTCTTTCTGTTGCACTATCCCTTAGGTTACCCTAGCCATCTGTTAGATGGAATGCTTGTCTTTAGCAGCTCGGACTTTCCTCTTCTAAAAAGAAGCGAGCATTTACTATGCTTTAAATTTAAATTTTAGCGTAATTTTACTTATTTTTTTATCAAATAAAATAATTTTATTGTGATATCAATCAAAATTTGATAGAATTATTTTTTATTTTTTTAACAAAGGAAATTTATGGCATCTTATTCAATGGGTGATTTAAAAAAGGGACTTAAAATAGAAATCGATGGAATTCCTTTTAAAATAGTTGAGTATCAGCATGTAAAACCAGGTAAAGGTCCTGCTTTTGTGCGCATTAAAATCAAATCTTTTATTGATGGTAAAGTGCTTGAAAAAACTTTCCATGCAGGCGATAAATGCGAAGCTCCAAATCTAGAAGATAAAACCATGCAGTATCTTTATGATGATGGTGAAAATTGCCAGTTTATGGATACACAAACATATGAACAAGTAGCTATAAGTGATGATGATGTGGGTGAGGCAAAAAAATGGATGCTTGATGGTATGATGGTAGATGTGCTTTTCCACAATGGTAAAGCTATCGGCGTAGAAGTTCCACAAGTTGTTGAACTCAAAATCATCGAAACGGCTCCAAATTTTAAAGGTGATACTCAAGGATCAAATAAAAAACCAGCTACATTAGAAACAGGTGCGGTAGTTCAAATTCCTTTTCATGTGTTAGAAGGTGAAGTTATACGCGTTGATACTGTGCGTGGTGAGTATATAGAAAGAGCGAACAAATAATACAAAAAAAGCTTTTGGAGTATTCCAAAGCTTTTTAAATTTATATAATTTTTTATTTTCTTTATTTTATTCTGCAAGGTATTTTTCAAATTTTTAAACTTGACTTTTCTGTAGTGTTTTAATTCTATATTATAAAGATGAGCTTATGAGAATATTCTTTCTATTTTCAAATATTTTTAGATGGGATTATAGTATTGTTTTTTTGCCTAAAAAGGGTTTTTGCTTGTTATAATTCAAGATATTCTGTAAAATATTTTATAAGATGAGTAAATTTGTTACTAAATAGATATTTTTTAAATTTTAGATTTTGTTTTTATGCTTTGAAAAATATATTTTTTGATATCATAAGCCCTATAATATTTTAAAGGATGATAATGGTTTTTTTAATCATCTCTAGTATTATAGTAGCCATCATTTTAGGCTATATTACTAGACATAATGTTGGAATTTTTGCTATGATTTTTGCTTATATTATAGGAGCCTTTTTTATGGATTTAGCTCCTAAAAAAATCATAGCTTTTTGGCCTATTTCTATATTTTTTGTTATTTTTGCTGTTTCATTGTTTTATAATTTTGCAACCGTAAATGGAACTCTTGAAAAATTAGCTGGACATTTAATGTATCGTTTTGCTAATCATCCTTATTTACTTCCTTTTGTTATTTTTGTGGTTAGTGCTATTATAGCTGCTTTAGGAGCGGGTTTTTATACGGTTTTGGCTTTTATGGCACCCCTTACTTTTTTGCTTTGCGATAAAATCGGTTTAAGTAAAATTGCCGGAGCTATGGCCATAAACTATGGTGCTTTAGGAGGAGCAAATTTTATGACTTCTCAAAGTGGGATTATTTTTCGAGGATTGATGCAAAATTCAGGAATTGAAGCAAATGAAGCTTTTATAAATTCTAGTATTATTTTTGCTTTTACTATAATTTTACCTATTGTGGTATTATCTTTTTTTGTGTTTAATGCTTTTAAAAATAAGATGCAAACCAGTGTTATTTCAAAACCTGATCCATTTGATTATAAACAAAAAACTACTTTAATTCTCATGTTTATGATGATTATTGTTGTTTTAATCTTTCCTGTGCTAAATATTATTTTTCCGCATAATGAGATAATTAGTTATTTTAATAAAAAAATAGATATAGCTATGATAGCCATGATTTTTGTTGCCATTGCTTTATTTTTAAAATTAGCCGATGAGAAACAAGTTGTTGCTTTAATTCCTTGGGGAACCTTGATAATGATTTGTGGAGTAGGGATGTTAATTAGTATAGCGGTTGAAGCGGGAGCTATAAAATTATTTTCAGATCTTGTAGAAAATGAGATCAATGTGATTTTTATTCCGTTAATAATGTGTGCTATTGCAGCTTTTATGTCGCTTTTTTCAAGTACTTTGGGTGTGGTTACTCCAGCACTTTTTCCTATAGTTCCAAGCATCGCTGCAAGCAGTGGATTAAGCGAGGCATTGCTTTTTTCTTGTATTGTTGTAGGGGCCCAAGCTTCTGCTATTTCTCCTTTTTCTTCTGGAGGAAGTTTAATTTTAGGATCTTGTCCTGATAAATATAAGGAAAAATTATTTAAAGATTTACTTATTAAAGCTGTGCCAATAGGATTTATGGCGGCGATTTTAGCTACTATTATAATGAGTTTTATTTTATAAGGATAATTTAATGAAGATTGATACTCATGCACATATATTTTTGAAAAATTTAAATACGGTTGCAAATGCAAGATATAAGCCTGATTATGACGCTAGTTTTAAAGATTATAAAGCAAATTTAGATCATTATGATTTTGATAAAGGGATTTTAGTTCAGCCAAGTTTTTTAGGTGTTGATAATGAATTTTTGCTTCAGAGTATCGAAAAAGATGAAAATATAAAAGCTATAGTTGTGGTTGATGAAGGTATTAAATTTGATGAGCTTCAAAAACTAAAAGAAAGAAAAGCTTGTGGAGTTAGATTAAATTTAATTGGCAAAGAATTGCCAAATTTTAAAAGTACGGTTTGGACTCAATTTTTTGAAAATTTAAGTAAGCTTAAAATGCAAATAGAAATTCAAAGAGATTTGGATAATAATCTTGTTGATATTGTTAAAAATTTAATTCCTTATGGTTGTAATATTGTTATCGATCATTTAGCAAGAGCTAATGCAAGCTTAACAAATTTAGAGGATTTAATTTACTTAAAAAACTCTAGAATATTTTTTAAAATTAGCGGTTTTTATAGAGCAAAAATAGACTATGTTAATAATGAACAAGCTGTAAAATTTGCAAAGAAAATATATGAAATTTTAAAAGAACATTTTCCACTTAGCAATTTTGTTTTTGGAAGTGATTGGCCGCATACAAATTTTGAAGCAAATGTTAATTTTTCATCGGCTCTAGCAGCTTTTAATGAAATTGTTGTATCTAAAAAAGAACAAGAGCAAATTTTAGGGGATAATGCTTGTGTTTTATTTGACTTTTAAGCTTTTCGTTTTATCCTAAAGATGTATTTTGCAATGCGTTCAAAATATATTCTTAGATAAGGTTTATAAATTACAAAACCACCCAAAAGTCCTAAAATGCTTCCTATTACGACATCAACTAAACGAGTGAGTATTAATGTATTTGCATTTTCACTCATAAAATTAGCTGCTTCTGAAAGATAAGTAGCATAAGGAGTAAAAAAAATCATAGCTAAAGCATAGTTTCGATTGACTAAAAATTGTCCTATAAAAAACAAAGACATCATAAGTAAAATAAGCTCTATATTGTGAAATTGTTTAGATAAAAGCCACCATGCAAAACATACTCCTAAGGCCGTTCCTATGATGCGTTGAATTTGTTTAATCCATATAGAGTTTAAAGTTACACCTTGCATAATAGCTGTGCAAGAAATGGCTATCCAATAACTTCTTTCAAGTTCTAAAAAAGTTCCTAAAAATATAGAAAAAGCTACAAAAGAACCCATAATCAAAGAATCCACAAAAACTGCATCAAAACCTATGTATTCTCTAGGTGGAATTTCGCCAGGTAAAGCATTTTTAAATCCATAAATCACAACGATAGAATATAACAAAGCCATTAAATTAGCTACCATTGCCCCAAGAAAAACAAGACCCACTAAAAAGATAAAATCCTTAGCTTCAAAAGGAGAATAAGCTCCTAAAACACAAGAAAATACAAAGAAAAAATATCCAGGTGCACCAATGTTATAATATCTAACTAAAATAGAACTTCCCATAGCCACAAGTCCTATAGGGATGAAGGCAAAAATTGAAGGTAAAAAATGGGTTAAAATTCCTAAGAAAAAACTAGAAACTATACCAAAAGAACAGCACATCACAACAGCCATTCTATGATATAAAGGAGTGTTTGGAACATATAAAAAAGATAAAGCTCCTATCATGGCAATGAGTCCATAGTTTAATTTTCCAAAAAATACACTAAACCCTAAAACTATACCCACACCCAAAGCCGCAAAAAAAGGCATTTGCCAAACTTGTTCGCTTGAATTTAGTTTAGCAATTTCTTTAAAGTGCTGCTTTAGTATTTCTATTTTATTCACTCTCGAATTTGTCCTTCTCCATTAATTATATATTTATAAGTGCAAATATCTTCAACCCCCATAGGACCTCTTGCATGCAATTTGCTAGTTGAAATTCCAACTTCTCCACCAAAGCCAAATTCTCCTCCATCGCTAAAACGCGTTGAAGCATTAGCATAAATACAAGATGAGTTTATAAGGCGTTGAAATTTAGCGATATTTGAAGCATCATTTGAGATAATGGTTTCAGAATGCAAGGAGCTGTGTTTATTGATATGCTCTATAGCTTCATCGCAATCTTTTACTAATTTTACACTTAAAGCAAAATCAAGCCATTCTGTATCAAAGGTATTTTCATTTGCTTTAAAAACTTCTAAATTTGAGTTGTTAAAATAAGCCAAAGCATTTTCATGGGCGTGAATTTTTACCTTAAATTTTTCAAATTCAGGGATTAAAAGACTTATACAATTTTTAGCAATTTGTTCATGTATTAAAAGCGTTTCTAAAGCATTACAAACACTTACTCTTTGACACTTTGCATTAAGGATTATTTTTAAAGCCATATCTAAGTTAGCGCTTTGATCTACAAAAGCATGACACAAGCCCTTGTCTTGCTTAATAAGAGGAATTTTGGTATTGTTTGCGATTTCTTGTATCATATTTGAACTACCGCGAGGTATGATCACATCGATTAAATCATCAAAAGTTAGAATTTGCTTGATCTCGTCTCTTTGAGTAAGCATAGCAAAACAATCTTGCAAACCAAATTCCTTAAGTATTTTGCTAACAAGAGTAAATATAGCTTCATTTGTAAATTTTGCTTCACTTCCGCCTTTAAATACACAAGCATTAGAACTTTTTATCATTAAAGCTACAATTTCAGCACTAAGACTAGGCCTTGCTTCGTAAATAACACAAATGAGTCCCAAAGGAATGCTTATTTTTTTTATGCTCAAACCTGTATAATTTTTCCAGCCTTTAGAAATTTTGCCTATGGGATCTTCGATATAAGCGATTTTTTCTAGGCCTTCACAAAGAGCTAAAATGCGTTTTTCATCTAACAAAAGCCTATCTTTTATTGCTCCACTTTTTGTGAAATTTGCTATATCTTTTTCATTTGCTTCTAGGATAATTTTGAAATTTTCTCTTAAAATTTGAGCTAATTTTAAAATAATTTTTTCTTTATCTTTAGGTGTTAAGTTAAGTAGTTTTTGAGAATTTTTCTTAATATTTTCAAGCAAATTTCGCATTTTTAATCCTTTATTTACAAAAAACTTGATAAATTATACAAAAAAAATCAGAATTGAAAGGTAAATATAAATGAAAAAAATAGATTTAATTATAGTAGGTGCAGGTCCAACAGGCATAGGCTGTGCGGTTGAAGCTAAGCTTAAAAACAAAGAAGTTTTGATACTGGAAAAATCAAATAACATTTGCCAAACTTTAATGCAATTTTATAAAGATGGCAAAAGAGTAGATAAAGCTTATAAGGGATGCGAAGGAACTAATCATGGACATGTTCCTTTTGAAGATGGTACCAAAGAAAGTACTATAGAAACTTTTCAAAACGTATTAAAAGAACACAATATAGAAGTTGAATTTGGCTCTGAAGTTGAGAGCGTTAAAAATGAAAATGGAGTTTTTTTAGTAAGCACAGCTAAAGGCGTTTATGAGTGTAAAAACATCATCGTTGCTATAGGTAGAATGGGTAAGCCTAATAAGCCTGATTACAAACTTCCTATGACTTTAACAAAAATCATTAATTTTAATGCCAATTCAGTTTTGGGAAATGAAAAAATTCTTGTTGTAGGTGGCGGAAATTCAGCAGCAGAATACGCTGTGGATTTGGCAAATTCAAATCAAGTTAGCCTTTGTTATCGTAAAAAAGAATTTACAAGATTAAATGATATAAATCTTAAAGATATTCACGAAGCTGGAAATTCGGGTAAAGTAGAGTTAAAACTAGGAATTGACATTAATGAAGTAGAAGATGATAATGGCAAAGCTAAAGTAAATTTTACCGATGGTACAAGCGATATTTATGATAGAATCATTTATGCTATTGGTGGTTCTACTCCACTTGATTTTTTACAAAAATGCGGGATTAATGTTGATGATAAAGGCGTGCCTTTAATGGATGAAAACAAACAAAGCAATGTTAAAGGCATCTTTGTAGCAGGAGATATTGCTACTAAAAATGGAGCAAGTATAGTTACAGGGTTAAATGACGCTGTAAAAATTCTTTCCGTGCTTTAAATTTTTAGCCTTCGGGCTAAATTTGACTTATTAATAAGTAAATTTTATAATTCTTAGTTATTTTAATTTAAATCTATGAAAATGCAAAATAAAACTAATACAAAAACAACAATAAGAACTTATCGTTTAAATTTCTATATTTTAGAACTTCAAGCACTCTACTAGCGTCTTTAAAAATATTTTATTTTAATATTTTAAAGGATTTGTATGTCAAATATTTTTAGCACTTTAAGCCCTTTTAGGCTTTTTATAAAATGTGCCGTGCCAAATGTCATAAGCATGGCCTTTATTTCTTTTTATTATATAGTTGATGGAATTTTTGTTGGAAAATATCTAGGAAGTGATGCTTTAGCAGCACTAGCCTTGATTATTCCCTTTATTATGATGTCTTTTGCTTTGGCTGATATGATAGCTATAGGTTCAGCAGTGCAAATTTCTATGCATTTGGGTTTAGGCAAGAAGAATTTAGCTAGAAAGATATTTAGTTCTAGTATATTGATTATTTTTCTAATCTCTTGTTTTATTGGAATTTTGGAGTATTTTTTAGGACCTGTTTTGATTGATTGTCTAAATGTTAGCGATGAGATTAAAACCATAGCTAAAGAATGTATGTTTGTTTTTGCTTTATTTGCACCTTTTACCATGCTTTCTTTTGCCTTGGATAATTATTTAAGAATTTGTGGAAAAACAACCTATAGTATGATTATGAACATAATCATAGCTTTAAGTAATATTATATTTGATTATCTTTTTATAGTTGTATTTGGTTGGGGCTTGTTTTCGGTAGCCCTTGCAACTTGTTTAGGAATTGTTTTAAGTGGTATTTTTGGAATTATTCCTTTTTTATTTCAAAATTTAGAGCTTAAATTTTCAAGTTTATATATAAATTTGAGAATTTTTAAAAATATTCTTTATAATGGAAGTAGCGAGTTTTTTGGCAATGTTTCGGGTTCTTTATATAGTATTTTTGCAAATTTTGTTTTGTTAAAAATTTCTACCACTCAAGCCGTGGCAGCTTTTTCTATTATTTTATATATTGATAGTTTTATTATAATGCTCATTATTGCTATGGGGGATGCGATGCAACCTGCACTTAGTTATAATTATGCTAAAAAAGATTTTTTAAGGATTAAAGCTATTATAAAAGTGGTATTTTTTGCAGGGGGAATTTTATCTTTATTTTCTATAGTATTTATATTGATATTTGGAGAAAATTTAATAGCACTTTTTGCAAAAGAAAATGATCAAGAATTTAAAACTTTTGCTTATACAGCTTTGATGCTTTTTGCTTTTAATTATCTTTTTGCATGGTTTAATGTTCTAAGCGGTTCTTTTTTGACAGCTTTTAATAAGGCAAGCTTTTCTTTGGTTTTAAGTTTAATGCAAAATTTATTCATACCTTTATTTTTTCTTTTGATTTTATCCTACTTTATAGGTTTAAATGGAGTATGGTTAAGTCCATTTTTTGCTGAATTTTGTGTTTTGATTTTAGCTTGGATTTTTCTTAAAAGGATTTTTAAAGATCTATCTTTATAGGAGATAGATCTTTTTTAAATTTTATCAAAGGAGCTTTTTTATAATTTTTTAGAATTTATATCCTATTCCAGTTAAAACAACTTGATAGGTTTCATCATAAAATCCTATATCGCTATTTCTTTTTTCTATACCATAATTTGCAAAACCATAAAGTCCGTTATAGCCCAAAAATTGATTTTTAACAACTTTTAGATTAAGCTTAACTATATTACCGTCTTGTTTTTTGTGGAAGATAGGATCTGTTCCTACTGCTTCATATCTGCTAAGACTTAAATTTGGGGTGAAAATATAGTCATCAGCAAAAGCCAAATTTGCTCCCATGCTTAAACCATATCTTGAGTAACTTTGAGCTTTTCCATCTGCATCATTATAATCATAGCTTAGTCCTAAATTTAACAAACTATAATTGTAATTTAATTCAAACTCGTGATAATACCCCTCTCTTTTTAAAGAGCTGTGCTCAACTGCGTCTTTATCATATTTGTTTTTGCTAAATAAATATGAAGCTGTAAATTTTCCTAAATCACTTTCGTAAAGTTGAGAGATTTTAAAACCATATCTATCAACATCAGTTTCTTCTCTATTACCTATTTGATAAGGATTTGCATAAGCTTTTTCCCTTAAAGAAGAGATTACAGAAAAAGAAGTGCTAAAACGCTCTAAATAAGCTTTTTCGTAACCTAAAGCTATACCGCTGACATCTCTTCCATTGTAGTTTTTGATAAAAACTCTATCATTGTCTATAAGGTTACCATAGTAAAGTTCTACACCGATAAAAGGAATAAAAGAAGAGTCCGAATTATCAGCGTCATAACCACCTAAGTAATCACTATCCGCTAAAGTTGAAATATTGCTTTTAATATCTCTTGCACCTACACCTATGCTTAAATTTCCACTAAAACCTTCTTGAAAATCTACAGCCATAGCTGACTGGGCTAAAATGGAAGCTAAAATACATGAAAATAAATGTTTTTTCAAGTGTTCTCCTAATAAAATAAATGTTGTGATTATAATTGTAACTAATATTACATTAAATATTTATAAAAAATTAAAGTTTATAATTTTAAGTTTTTTTAGATAAAATTTTTAAAACTATTTATATTTATAAGGAAATTTAGTGCAACAAGAGTATTATGACTTGGATTTAGAGCGAGCTATTTTAAGCAGTTGCATTATGAGTGAAGAAGCTTACGCTAGTATAGCAGGCGATATCAGTCCGAAAGATTTTAGTCTTAAAGCTCATGAAGATATTTTTAAAGCAATTATAGCTTGTAGCAACAACAAAGAGCCTATTTCTATAAGTTTTTTAAAAAAACATAAAAAAATAGATGAAGAGATTTTAGCAGAAATTCTTGCCACTCCTTCTATGATAGATTTGCCTGCTTATGTAAATGAACTTCGCGAAAAGTCCATCAAAAGACAACTTTTGAGTTTTGCACATCTTTTACCAGCTCGTATTAATGAAAATCGTGCCGTAAGTGAAATCGCAGATGAAATTGGTAAAGAAATTTTTAGCATTACAAATCGTGTAAATTTTAGAGATATTAAAGATGTTAATATAATAATATCAGAACTCTTTGAAGAATTTAAAAAGCAAAAAACTTTAGAAAATAAAAATATCATAGGGCTTGATACAGGCTTTGAGGGTCTAAATAAAATGACAAAAGGTTTTAAAGGGGGTGAGCTTATAATAATCGCTGCACGCCCAGGTATGGGAAAAACAACCCTTTGTTTAAATTTCATTGATAAAGTTTTAAGACAAAATAAAGGTGTGGCTTTGTTTTCTCTTGAAATGCCCGCAACTCAAATCATGCAAAGAATGCTTTCTTCAAAAACTTCTATCCCTTTACAAAGAATTTTAACCGCAGATTTAAACGATGATGAATGGGAGCGTTTAGGAGATGCTTGTAATGATTATAGTCAAAAGAAATTATATATTTATGACAGTGGTTATGCAACTATCGCTGATGTAAGGGCTATTTTAAGGCGTTTAAAATCTCAAGATGAAAGTATAGGACTTTGTGTGATTGACTATATAGGGCTTATGATGAGTAATTCAAATTTTAATGATAGGCATTTGCAAGTGAGTGAAATTTCAAGAGGACTTAAGCTTTTGGCTAGGGAGCTTGATATGCCGATTATCGCACTTTCACAACTTAATCGTGGCTTAGAGCAAAGAGCAAATAAGCGTCCTTTGATGAGTGATTTGCGAGAAAGTGGAGCTATAGAGCAAGATGCGGATGCTATTTTGTTTGTATATCGCGATGAGGTTTATAGGGAGCAAGAAGAAAAAGAAAGAGAGAATAAAGCTAAAGCCGAAGGCAAAGCTTATCAAAGAATTTTTATACCCAATGCTATGCAAGAAAATGCTGAAATTATTGTTGGAAAAAATAGAAATGGACCGGTCGGAACTATAGAGGTTATATTTTTAAAAGAAAAATCTTGTTTTGTAGATAGGCCTATGGGCTATGAAGCTACTGAATTTACAGGCTAGCTTTAATTAATATAAATTAATTAAAAATATTTCACAGATAATTTCAATATTTAATTAATTTTACTCTCATTAAATCAATTTTTTATATAAAATAAAATTTAAATTGAAATTTTATTTTATATAATAATCAGTATTTAATTATACTTTAAGTTTAAATATTTTATTATTCCGCTATTTTATTTTTATATTTTATATTATTATTAAAAAATAAATAATATGAAATTAATTTCAAAATAAATCATTTTAAATAAGGAAGGAGAAAAATATTTGAGTAAAAATATTATTTCAAGTAAGGTGTCTACGGGGGGGGG
>NZ_MJXL01000006.1:0-3738 GCF_001762785.1 Campylobacter sp. BCW_6463 | reverse complement strand
CCTGCACCCACAGCCCAAACTTCATCTCCTCTAGGAGCAGCAATGCTAGTTTGTGTAGATAAGGCTTGCTGATTTGCAAAGCTTCCAGCAGCTCTTGAAGCACCTGTTAGAGCTTGAGATAATCCAGAAGCAAAAGTTATAAATCCTTGCTCACTTGCTTTAGCAATTGCATAAGCTAAAACAGGAGTACTCATTACAAGATAATTCATGAAATTTGATCTATTTGCTACTTCTTTGAATATAAGCATGTTATCTCCTAAGCTTAAAGCTGCTTTTCCACCTGTTATTACTTGTGCAACTTTCATAAGATTATAATCATTTAGATAGTTAATAATACAAAGAATAGGAGTCCAAAGCACTATCCAAATACATAGAGTAAAAAACATCTTAATATGTGCGTAAGAGCCAAATACAATAGAAAGCAAAGCAACAAGCCAAGATAAACCTATGATAATAGCTGTTAAATAAGCTTTAGCTAAAGGCAAATAAGTTTGCGCCATGTGTCCTTGTGCTTGCATACTTGCATAAAATTGCTGATCCGCATAAGCAGTATTTGCAGCCACAGAAGCAGGATTTAATCCTACTGATTTAGCGGTATTAATGATTGCATCTTGAGAAGCAAGCATTATCATGGATTGCTGTAAATAAGATCTAGCACTTACAGCTTGTTCGTTATAGATTTGTGCAGCGCCTAAGAACTTTTGCTCATAATTTGTCATATCATCTACCATACCAAGCAAAGCAGCATGAATCTTCATAGCTTCATCTGTATCGTTTTGAATCATTTCAACGATTTGAGGACCTGCATCAGAACAAGGTACAACACTTTGTTCTTCAACATTATTGTTATTTTTAAACAAAGGAGTAAGCTGAGAGCCATTGCCTATGTTTGTGAAAAGATCTTGCATTAAATTATCAGAGTTTTGAAAAAGATTTCTACCTTGTTGATTAAGCAAGATACCTACTGAAACGCAGTTTCTAAAATAAAAATCAATATTTTTTTGCAAAGTTGCATCAATAGCCGAAAGCTTTACGCTTGGTAAAGTACTCATCACTTGAAGTGAAAAACCTAAACCTGCGTTAGAGAAATTTGTAGATTGTGGAGTTGAAAAATGTTTTTCCATAGCTTCTAGGATAACCTTCTCAAATTGTGTCATTAATGCAAAGCTTTTTCCTATGCCTATAGGAATTTGAGAAATGACATAATCTTTACTTGTTACTTCATCGTGAATCATGAAGCGGTGATTATTGTCATTTGGCGCCCTTAAAAACATCTGCCACACTACAGCAAAAAGTATAAACATTTTTCCAAATTCAAACACAGGATTTGTTTGTCCATCCATTGCTTTTTTGATACTAAAAAGCAATAATGAGATAGCTAAGGCTGCATTAACGATATAACTTGTTTCAGTGGTTATACCTTTAACAGCTTGCATGATTTCATTCATCACATCGCCATAACCCCAAGTATAAATTAAATTGCTATTAGCTATTTCAGTTGCACCAAATAAAAATGAAGGTGCAAAAAACAAAGTGCTAAAGAATAAAAAGTAAAATCTTTTCATGGACTGTTTTAAGAAGTTAAAGAGTTTGTTTGGTATAATTATAAAAGGTAGATGCCAAAGGCGGCTACCTTTGGCATTAATCATAACCTAGAAAGGCGGTGATTAAATTGTCCAATAAAATTATAGTAATAATTATACTACTTTGTATAATTATAGTCAAGTGTTATTAACACTTGATTTCCCCTTTTTTTAAGGGGAGCTATAATTTTCCCTTTGGCTTAACCAAACAAACTTTTAACTAAGCTTCTCTTCTTCTATTGAATTTCTATATTTTTTTATATTTTTTATTTGAACTAAATAATAAACTTAACAAGATTTAAATTTACCAAATCTACTATCTTTTTACTTCAATCTCACATTCATAATCATATTAGATAAAAAGATACTATCTTTATCAAAGTCTTTTGAGTTATATTCATTTTTTGATTGTATAGTTTGCATAGTTTGTATTAAAGTTGAAAGATTGTATAAACTTAAACTTTCTAATATATTTATGAGTTCTATCTTGCTTAAAGTATTAAAATCATTTAACAATCTAAGATAATTACTTATAATAGAAGAAGAGTGAATACTATGAAATAAAATTTTATTTTTTATATCTTTTTTAATAAAAAATTGATTATCTTTAAAATAAAAATAATTTCTAAAATGATTATTGCTTATTATTTGATTATAAAAACTTAAAAGACTTTCTTTGCTGTTTAAATCTATAAAATTAAGATAAAAATTCTTTTCTTCTAAGGCTAATTTTAAAGCATTAAGATTTGCAAAAGAAGCATTAATATTTTCATTATTTTTTAAAGCATAAACGATATTTTCTTGTTCTTGTTTTTGGGTAATAGCATATTGTAATAAAGGATTTTTATAATGTGTATCGCTATTGATTAAAACATTGATATAAAAAGCTTCTTTGCTTTTTTGAGTTAATTGAAGCAAAGATAAAAGTGTAGAAGGGATATAAAAAGAATCAAGCTTTAAATTTAAATACTTATCATAAGTATTTATATAAGTTAATTCTTGAGTAAAATCCAAAGCTTGTTCTTTTAAATTTAAAAGCATTGTTCCACCTAATCCTAATAAAGCTAGATTTTTGAAATTCTCTAAAGCTTTTCTTTTTTCTAAATCGATTTGAAGTATTTTTTGCATTGTTTTTCCTTTCTTTTGTGGTTTACTCTTTTATATTATGCTCTTTAGCATAAGCTAGTATTTTAGCTCGAAGTTCTTGCGGAAAATTATATCTATAAATAGCAGGGATTCTTGGATCAAGAAGTCTATCAAGCTTATGTCTTTTATAATACCATTCTAGATTTTCAGGGGTAAAATAATAAGGGGCATTAGGATAGCCTTGAGGAGGAGTTAGGGCTGCTAATTTGGCATGTAATATTAAAGTATCATTAAAAAGTTGAGCCCTTTCTTCACTCCAATCATTAGGTGTATCGGTTTCATAGCCTTGCCTCATACCATTTTTATACCCTCCCCTATGATGATCAAATTCTCTTCTGCTTTCATAAGTAGAATCTATATCCCTTGGATCTTTTATTTTGCCCTCAACTATATCACTTCTTAAGGCTTTATACATACTTCCAAATTCATCACGAGCAATTCTATATTTATTATAATCAATCACCCAATCTACTCCCATAATCTCATCTATAAAAGGAAGCATACCAAATTCATCAGGTTTTAAAGTCTTAGCTAAGGTTTTAATCTCTTGTTCTCTTAAAGGATTTTTATGCACTCCTACTAAACCACTTCCTACAGCAATATCTGCATAACCATAAATAGCACCTAATAAATTAGGTTTATCTAATATACTACTTCCTCCACTTAATTGTATATAAAGTATAGTAGCTTGGATAAATCTTGCATTAAAACCATTTTGAGACATATCATTAGCTAGGTATTTATAATCACCTAATATTCCTGCTGCCATACCCCATTCATTATGAAATAAACTTGATCTTAGATTATGTTTATTATCATCTACTATTCTATATAATTTTTCATATTTAGGATCTACATTTCCTTTTTCATCTACAGCTCCTATAGCTTCATAAGGTATATCTATAACAACACTTCTTATACCACTTCTTATAACTAAATATTTATATCTTTCTTTTTTAGTTTTTAAAGATTTATAATAAGCTTTTTCTGCTTTAGTCCAAGGAGCTAT
>NZ_MJXL01000005.1:0-7615 GCF_001762785.1 Campylobacter sp. BCW_6463 | reverse complement strand
TTAAAACCTCTTCTTCTTAACATCTTCTAAGATATTATTAGCTATATCACTTACTGTACTAGAAATAATAGCTGATTCATTAGCAATTTCAACATTATCTTTAGTAGTTTGATCAATTTGTGCTACGCTATCATTGATTTGAGTAATACCTGCAGTTTGTTCTTTAATACTTTCTGCCATATCATTGATAGATTGAACAAGTAAATTAGTATTAGCTTCTATTTCAGATAAAGACTTTTGAGTTCTCTCAGCTAGTTTTCTAACTTCATCAGCCACAACAGCAAAGCCTCTACCATGTTCTCCAGCACGTGCAGCTTCAATAGCTGCATTTAAAGCTAGAAGATTAATTTGATCTGCAATATCTCCTATAATACCTGTAACATTTTTAATCTCTTCAGATTGAGTGATAACATCACTAGTTTTAACTGAAACATTTTGCATAGAAGAAGTGATCTCTTCTAAAGCTGCTGCAGTTTCTTCTAAAGATTGAGCTTGAGAATTTGAAGAAGTGGTTAAGCTTTGAACAGCAGTTTGTAATTTTCCACTTTCATTAGCTAAAGCATTAGCAAAGTCTGAACTTTGTTTTAGCATTTTAACTATTTCATCGCCTAAAGCATTAGTAGTTAATTCAACACTTCCTGAAGCATTAGAGATTTTATTTCTAAAATCTAAGCTTTTGTATTCTTCAAATATTTTATGAATAACATTCATATCAGAACCTACTCTAGCTTGTAAAACATCAAGAAGTTTATTTAGAACATTTTTAAGTTCAATAAGTTGTGGGTTTCTTGGATTAGCAGTAATTCTTGCTGTTAAATTACCACCTTCTACAACTGATACGGTTTGAACTGATTCTTTAACAGCTTGATTGTCTTGTTCTAAACCTTTTTTAGTAGCAAGGATGTTTTCGTTGATCATTTTGCCCATTTTTCCAAGTTCATCATCGGCTTTGATTGAAATTAAATCAACTTCGTGTTTTTCGTGATTTAAAAAACGAAAGAAATTTTCTAAAGATTTTAAAATGACAGGAATTCTAGATCCAACTATTTTTTTAACGCAGACATAAACTATAATCAATATGACAAGTAGTATAAAAAAAGAAATCACAATAAAAATAATTTCTAGTTTCTTTAAAGGTGCTAAAACTGAATTTTTAGGAGCAGTTACAACCATACTCCAATAACTTGAATTATTTGCAGTACTAAAAGATGAAACGGATGCATAGCTTAAATCTCCAGTTGAAGCAACATAATCATCTATTATAACAGTTTTGTGTTCTTTAACAGCATTATTGACTAACTCCACAGAGGGATCTTTATTTATATCACTGAGTGTTTTTAAAATGGCATTATGATTTTTATGAATGGCAATAACACCTTTATCAGTCATTAAAAATCTTAAATCCCCTTCAAAAAAATCTAATTTTGGGTCAAGTATGGTTTCAGAAACTTCAGAAAAATCTAAAGTATATCCAGCAACTCCAATCAATTTACCTTTATTATTAAAAATAGGCATTCCAAAATTAATACCTAGAAAATCTTTTCCATCGTAGTTAAGTTTAGTTGGTGGCCCAACAAATAAACTATCTTTATCTCCATATTTAGCGTTTTTTTCTACTTGCTCTATAATCTTTAAATTACCAAAATTATTTGGCGTTTGAATCGTTTCTATTCCTCCAGATTTTCCAGTGGTTTGATCAAAATAAATCATAGCAAAAGTTTTACCATCAGAACTTGTGTATCTTTTATCAATTCCTTGAGCATCCCCTAGCACTGAAGTATCTTTTAAATACAAAAAAGTATAAGCTGAATATAAACTACTATCAAATAAATTTTTCATTAAGCTTTCAATCAAATCAGCATCAACTTGATTATTGTGTTCAAACATATCATTTAAGGAAGTTGCGGTTCCTTTTGTAAGTGCAACAGTTTCATTTAGAATACCTTCCATATAATTGGTGTATCTTTTTGAAGCTAAAAATATTGAATCTTTGGCCTCTTTTTCCATATTTTCAGAAATATATATGGAAACTGTTGAAACTAATACGATAATGCCTAAAATTACCCCTATAGCTACAGATAGAATAAGCTTAGTGCTTATATTTAAAGAACGAAAATTCATATTTTTTCCTTAACTTTTAAAAATTTATAAAAAACTTAGTATAGTATTCTATAATTTTTTAAAATATTCTTAAAAATTTTAATATCTTTTGTAATTTTACCATATGTTAACTTTTTATAAATATAAGTATTTAAAATATTAAAATTTTATTGAAGTTAAGAATTATTAATGCAATTTACCTTTGAACAAATTTTTATCGCAATGCTACTGACTCTTTTTGCAGGTTTTTCTACAGCTATAGGTTCTATAATAGCCTTTTTTTCTAGAAAAGATGATTTAAGGGTACTTTCTTTAGGACTTGGTTTTTCAGCTGGGGTAATGATATATATTTCTTTCATGGAAATTTTACCCACTGCACTTAAAGATTTTAAAAATCACTATGATTCGCATTGGGCTGAGCTTTTGGGATTAGCTTGTTTTTTTGGTGGAATTTTAATATCTTTATTGATTGATAAATTAATCCCCGAAGATGTCAATCCTCACGAGCCTAAAGAGGATTTAAGCGAGTTAAAAATTTGTCCCTTACCTCAAAAAGGACAAAATCCTCCGAAATTTCATCCTGGAGAAAAGTTGCATCAGATCAATACTAAAGCTTTAAAACGCACAGGGATTTTTACAGCTTTGGCTATTGCTATACATAATTTCCCAGAAGGTTTTGCTACTTTTATTTCGAGTCTTGACAATCTTACTTTAGGAATTGCTATAGCTATAGCTGTGGCTATACACAATATCCCTGAAGGTTTGGCCGTGAGTTTGCCAATTTACCATGCTACAGGAAATAAGAAAAAGGCTTTTATTTATTCAGCTCTTTCGGGTTTTGCAGAGCCTTTGGGTGCTTTTGTTGGAGCTTTGATTTTATTGCCTTTTATAGGCGATCTTACTTTAGCTATAAGTTTTGCTGTGATTGCAGGAATTATGGTTTTTATATCTCTTGATGAACTTTTGCCCGCTGCAAAAACTTATGATAAGGCCCATGATAGTTTATATGGACTTATATTAGGAATGGCAATAATGGCTTTAAGTTTAAATTTGCTTGGACAATAGAAAGCCTTACGGCTTTCTTGCAATTTAATTCACACCTTTTGGCGCATTAAAGGCAGTAAGTTTTGGTAGTTCACCTTTAAATTTTTCTATGTTTACGAGCCCTGTGTGAGAGATATTGCCATTGGCAAGTTTTGAAGTTGGCATATCCATGGTTAAAACATTTGCATTTCCACATTTGCAAAGTCCGTTTTCATTAGGATCATACCAAGCACCTTCACAAATCCTTACAACCCCTTGCATGATTTCATCGCTTACAACAGCCCCTGCTAAAACTTCACCGCGTTTGTTAAACACGCGTACTACATCGCCATTTTTTATACCAAGTTTTTTTGCATCTTTGGAATTGATTAAAATCGGCTCTCTATCTTTTATTGCATAAGTATCTCTTAAGCTTGTGTGGCAAAGTTGAGAGTGCAAGCGATCTCTTGGGTGATTTGTAAGTAAGTGGAAAGGTGCTTCTTTGGTTGCATTTCCAAGCCATTCAATAGGCTCAAACCAAGTAGGATGGGCTTTGCAATCATCATAATTATAATTTTTAATCGCTTCTGAGTAAATTTCAATGAGTCCTGAATCTGTACCCAGAGCATTTAAGATAGGATCTTCTATAAATTCTGAAAAACGAGTCCATTCTAAACTTTCAGCTGTTGGTTCAAAAGTGATTGGTTCATTTTTAGCCCAAAATTCTTCAAAACTTGGCATAGGAATAGCAAAAGCTTCGCCAAAACTTTGAGTTTGTTTTAGGGCACTGTTGTAGTATTCTTTGATGAAATCTTTAGCTTTTTTGCCATTTTCTGTATAGGCATTAAAGACATCTTTTCCATAAATTTTACAAATATCAGAGAAAATTACATAATCATCTTTGCTTTCACCCACAGGCTCAACTGCTTGTTTCATAGGAGCTATATGCATATTTGAATAATCTCCTGTCATGGTAATATCATCTCTTTCATAAGATGAAGTTACAGGCATAACAATATCTGCCATTTTAGCTGTTGGAGTCCAGTAAATTTCATTTACCACAACGGTGCGTGGTTTTCTCCATGCTTTTACGTTAGTGTTAGTATCTTGATGGTGCACTAAAGGATTTCCGCCTACCCAGTAAATAAAATCAATATCAGGATAGGTAAGCTTAGAGCCGTTGTGATCTATGGTTTTTCCAGGGTGAAGTAAAGCATCAGCGATTCTTGCTACAGGGAAAGAATAACTCGCTGCATTTTGAAGCCATTCTGCGCCTTCGTTTGAAGTTTCGCTTTTTACTAAACCTTTAAATTTACCATTTTTCCAAATCCCTAAACTACCTGCTGTCATACCGCCGATAACTCCGCCTTTGCAAGTTGGAACACCGCCATTGCTGTAATGATAGCTTAGTCCAAAACCGCCTCCTTTTGTGCCGATTTGTCCTAACATTGCACAAAGAGTAACTAGCATCCAGTGAGGCTGTTCGCCATGATGTGCTCTTTGCATACCCCAACCACTCATAATCATAGTAGGATTATCATAAAAAGTTTCAGCTAATTTTTTGATAGTTTTTTCATCGATACCGCAAATTTTACTTGCCCATTTGGTATCTTTTTTCACTCCATCTTCTTTACCTTCTAAATAATCTTTAAATTTATCAAAGCCTGTAGTGTAAGTGTCTAAAAACTCGTAATTAACTTTTTTCTTAGCAATTAAATGGCTTGCCATACCCATCATTAAAGCTACATCGGTATTTGGGCGTGGAGCTATCCATTTGGCATTTAAAAATTTCGCTGTAGTGGTTTTTATAGGATCTATACAAATCACTTTGATTTTACTGTCTTTAAGTTTTTCAAAGTATGCCAAACCTCTTTGTTCGTTTGAAGTCCAAGCTATGCGTAAAGTAGAAAGCGGATCAGCACCCCAAATCACAACATATTTAGAATCACTTAAGATATTTTCCCATGAGGTTTGTTGCTCATAAACTTCAATCGATCCTACAACATAAGGCATAATCACTTGAGAAGCTCCTGTAGAATAGTCTCCTGTAGCTCCTACAAATCCACCTGTTACATTTAAAAATCTATGAAGTAAGATGCGTGAGTTTTGCATATTTCCACTTGATTTCCAGCCATAGCTTCCACCAAAAATCGCACTTGCACCTTTACTATCTCTTGTTTTTTTAAGCTCTTTGGCGATAAGCTTGATCGCTTCACCATAACTTACGCGAACAAACTCATCTTTTCCGCGAAGCTCAGGTTTAGGATTGTCAGGATTTTCAAGGTAGGATTTACGCACATAAGGATACTTCACACGAGATTTATAAACCATATCGGCAGTATAGTGCTGTAAAGGATTATCCATTTTTGTAACTTTTTCCCAAGGTTCACTTTTTACTATCTTACCATCTTTTATAGTGAGTTTTAAAATCCCCCAGTGTGCTGCGGTAATCACTTCTCCATTTTTTACAAGTCCGAGGCTAACTTTTGAAGCTTCTACGGTTTTTCCTGCACTTAAGCTTGGAATGAGAGGTAAAGCACTTAAGCTCGCTCCAATTTTTAAAAATTTTCTTCTATCTAGCATGCTTTTCTCCTTATTTTGTTTTAAAATCTTTTGCGTTTTTTTGTAAGTATTCTATAACTAGCCATCTGTCTTTTTTATCAATACCTGTTCTATCGGCCATAGAACGGAAAATTGCAGGCCAAGCATTAGCTGTAAATTCTTTTTCTTTGTGGATAGCGTGGCAAATTCCACAGTTATTTACAAAAAGCTCTTTGGCTCGATTTACATTTCTTTATTGTCTTTGACAAATTCTTTTTTATCTGCCCAAATTTCAAGGCTTACCTTATCCCATTTTCCATTTTTTCCAGTTATTCTTTGAGAGAAATTTAATTTTGTATTTTTAGAAAAAGCTGCAACAATAATTCTTTGAGAGTCATTGAAATAAATCACAGAAGGTGCTTTAGGATTTACATAACCATCAATTTTTAGCAAAACCCTGTTATTTGCGCTTTTTAACACTTCAAAAGGATTTGTAGGTAAAAGTCTTCCTATGACTTTAGTATCATCTTTATTAAGATAAAGCGATACAACTTCATCAGTATAGGCGGTATTTTTTGCCCATAAACATGTCGCTAGGACAACAAAAGAAATGAAAATCTTTTTCATTGCTATTCCTTAATATAAATTTGATGTAAATGTATTTTAACATTATTTAATTTAATTATTAATTAATATTAACAAAATATTAATTAATAATTAATAACTTTTTTAGAAAAAAATAAGCATTTTATAGTTATAATTCTAGAAAATAAATATACAAGAAAGGAAGACAATGTTAAAATCTATCGGAACTAAATTAACCCTTTCAGTAATTGGAAGTGTTATGGTTAGCTTAGTCTTTATGATTGCCATCATATCATGGAAAGTTTCTCAAAATATGGAAAAAGAAGCAGAAATTGCTCTAGATATAGCTTCAAAAAGATATGTAAATTATATGCAATCCACACTTAACGAACCTTTTTTACTCTCTAAAGCATTAGGTACTAGTATACAACAAGTTATTAATGATAATGGGAATATTGACATTAATGTATTGGAAAATTTGACCAAAAAAACATTAGATTCAAGTATGCATACCACTTATGCTTTTTTATACATTAAAGATCTTTCAGTCTTATCAGGAAATAAAGAAAAAGACATTCAAAATGGAAATTTATCTATTGTTTATAATGATTCAACTCCAGGGATTGACGGAGGTATTAAAACATTTATACAAAATAAAAATATGTATAACAGTATACCTGTAATCTCAAAAATTGAAAACAATGTGCACAATGGAGAACAAAAGATTATTTTTGGTTCAGTTAAGCGTCTTGATTATGGCAATGGAGAATTTTTAGGGATAAACTTAGGAATGCCTATTTTTAATCAAAAAGGAGATTTTGCAGGAGTTATTGGTTTCTCTTTAGAGCTTTCACAGATGTCTAAAGCTTTACTTGATCCTTCATTAAATTTTCACGAAGGAGATCAAAGATTACTACTTACAGATGATGGAACATTTGTTATACATGAAAATCCTAAAGCAATTTTGCAAAAAATCAATGAATACAACCATTCTCCTTCTGTAGCTCCTATATTAAGTGCTATTAAAGAACATAGAGATATTTTAATCAATAATTTTTATACATCTACAGGTTTAACTAGTTATGCTTCGGTTGTCTCCTTTAGTACCCTAGAAGATTCAAGTTATTGGAGTATACTTGTAACAACCCCTAAAAATTCAGTTTTAAAACCTTTATATAATCTTCAGTTAATTATAGTTGCTGTAGTTGTTATATTTTTAATTATAATTTCAGCTATTGTATATATGTGTATAAAATATATGGTAAGTGCAAAAATTAATTCAATTTTTAAATCTTTGCAAAATTTCTTTGACTTCATCAACCATAAAACAAAAAATGTTTCTACTATAGAAGTAAAAAGCAATGAT
>NZ_MJXL01000004.1:0-4849 GCF_001762785.1 Campylobacter sp. BCW_6463 | reverse complement strand
GAACCAGAACAAATTAAAATGTATGAAGAAAGAAGAAAGATAAAAAAATAATAAAAAGGAGGATTTTTTCTTGAAAATTAACGATGAAATAAAATTTTATGATGTTAAATTTTACATTAAAGAATTTGAAAGTGTAGATATTATCGGTGGTTATATTGCCTTTTATGCACCTGTAAAAGAGCATTTAGAGGTAGAAAAAATTCAAAACGATCAAAATCCACAAGAAGAAATCCTGCAATTTAACAAAGATAACTCCCAAAAATATCTAAAAAAAATCAACCAAGAAAAAGAAGAGAAAATCGCACAGCTTGGACTTAGCACCAGCGAAGATATTAATAAAGAATTTGATAAGTTGGACAATAAGGCCACTCCTGTTGGAAAATTTGTAAGAAAAAATTATGACTATGATATATTTTATGATGTTTATACAAAAAAAGATAATTGCATAAAAAAAGATAATTGCATAAAAAAAATTCCTATAGAAAAAGGTATCGCAGAAATAAAAAAAGAAATTTTAGACGAATTTTATGATAAGTCTCAATGGTGTCTTATACCTAGATTACTTCCTGAAGATGATAATAAAGATTTTGAATTTGATCCTGTTCCTATTTTAAATAGTAGCTTTGTGATTTTAGAATTAGCAAATTGTAAGCAAAAAACTCTTACTTTTCAAAGAAAAATAGCTCAAATAAATAATCCAGATGATTTTAAGTTTCAAACACCTGAAGAATTTAAAGAAATGCTTAATAACAAAACAACCTTTGCCGCTTATGGTGGAAAAGAAAAACAAATAGAAGATCTTATAAAAACTGCCAAGTTAAAACTTAAAATGTTAAAAAAACTTGAGCCATCAGAAATTTCTAAAAAAACTAAAGAAAGTTTGATAGATAAACAAAATAAAAAAATTGAAGAATGTAAAAAAATAAAAATAGATCTTGAAAAAAATAAGAATAAAAAAATCACACCCAGTGTTATAGGAGATGCGGGAGAATACATCACCTCTTTACTTTTTAAAAAAAGATCTACACGCCATTTGAGCAATCAAAGAAAAATTGATGCTAATTTCAATCTTCATAGTTTTAATCACACCATACCTGATTTTTTAGTGATCATCAATGATATTCCTAGTTTGGTAGAGGTTAAAAATGTCCAAGTTCAAAGCTTGACAGAACAAATCAGCTTTGAATTAAAACTTGCTAGAGAATATGAACTTGATTATTTTTTCATATGCAATAACTATACACAATTAACAGAAAATCTTTCAGGAAGCGCATTGACTCTTCAAGAACATGAAGCATTAATAAAAAATAAAGACAAGGTGAAGGAATTTGATGAAGAGACAAAGGCAAAGAAAAAAAATACAATAAAAGAGGTTTTAAGGTCAAAAGATAAAAATTGGTATAAAGTATCAGATGTTGGCACTTCTCGTTTGAGAAATTTTTCAGAAGAAGCTGGAGATCAAGGTTCAAGAAATGGCTTTATCTATCATAAACATTTACACAGAAGTATAAAAACAGTATTTAAAGAAATGTATTTACATCATATCAAAGGTGTAGCACCCAATAAAATAGTGATAAAAAGATTTGACTTAAATTATGAAGAAAAATTAGAAGAAATTTTCAACCAAAACCAAGAATTGCAAAAAAATTCTGGAATTGCAAAAGGATAAAGATGTTAGATAAAATAACAATCAAAGGATATAAATCCATAAAAGATTTATCCAAATTTGAGCTTAAAAAATTAAATATTTTAATCGGTGCAAATGGTTCGGGCAAAAGTAATTTTATTTCAGTATTTAAAATGCTTAATGCTTTATTTAATAAAAATTTGCAATTTTTTACACAAGATAAAGGACCTGATAATTTTTTACATTTTGGCAGAAAAAAGACTGAAAATATATATCTTGAATTTGCTTTTGGCAAAAATGGTTATCATGCTACCTTTGTTCCAACGAGTGAAAATAAGCTTATGATATTAAATGAATATATTTTCTTTGATGGAGACTATAAAGACTATAAAGAACCTATAGGAAGTAATCAACTAGAAAGTAATCTTTCAGATATAATAGAACGAAGTTATTCTAAAAAAGTAGCACAACATGTTCTAAATGAAATCAAAAAATGGAAACTTTATCATTTTCATGATACAAGCGATACAGCCAAGATGAAGGGAATGTGTGATGCAAATGACAATCTTATATTTAAAGAAGACGCACAAAATATAGCAGCTTATCTTAAGATGCTTCATGATAATCACAATAATCACTATGAACAAATTTTAACGACTATACAAGATATCGCTCCTTTCTTTGGAGGATTTATTTTTAGAAATAATGAAAATATACAATTAGAATGGTATCATAAAAATAATCCTGATACTCCTTTTAAATCCCATATGCTTTCTGATGGGACTTTAAGATTTATATGTTTAGCTACTTTATTGCTTCAGCCTTTTGAGTTAATGTCGGGAACGATTATTATTGATGAACCGGAATTGGGACTACATCCTTATGCATTAAAGGTTTTAAGTGAAATTATTAAGAGAGTGGCTAAAGAAAAGCAACTCATTATTTCTTCTCAATCTGTAGAACTGATAAACCATTTTGAAGCGCAAGATATTATAGTAGTAGATAAAGAAAACGATGAATCTACTTTTACAAGAATGGATGATGAAAAATTAGAAGCTTGGCTTGAAGACTATACACTTGGAGAAATTTGGGCAAGTAATCTTATAGGCGGGAGACCAAAATAATGATTACAAGATGTTATGTGATTTGCGAAGGACAAAGTGAGGAAAAATTTATAAATGAAATTTTAGGATCGTATTTTTATAACTCTAATGTTTATCTTACTCCACTTATAATACCTACATCTAAAGGGCATAAAGGTGGAGGACTTGCGTATGATAGGGTTGTTGATTTTATTGTTAAAAAATTAAAACAAGATTCAAAAGCTTTTATGACAACAATGTTTGATTACTATGGATTGGATAATAGATTTTTAAAAGAAAAACAATGTAATAAAAATATATATGAACACGTTGAAAAAATACAAGAAGAATTTGATAAAATCATTAAACAACAATGCGATACAAATAATTTTTTTAGCTATATACAGCCACATGAATTTGAAAGTTTGCTTTTTAGTGATATTACAAAAATAATTAAAGCAGATGCTGAATGGAATAAAAAACTTATTTATAAACTAGAAGACATTGTCAAAGAATTCGATAATCCAGAATTTATTAATAATAGTAAAGAAACAAGTCCTTCAAATAGATTAAAAAAGATTTTATCTTTTCCAAGCTATAATAAAATCTTGCACGGTGGAAGAATCGCTAAAGAAATAGGCATAGATAATATAAGATTAAAATGCCGACATTTTAATAAATGGTGTGAAAAAATTCATAGTTTAGGCAACAAAAAGGAAAATAGTGAAAAATAAAAATTTATTTCACAAGAATTTGAAAAAGGTTTTTAAAAATAGCAATAAAAACACCTCAAACACCTTCAGGAATTAAAATGAAACAAAATATAAGCGCTAATCAAGTAAGTTTTTACCTTTTTTCTACAAAAACCTTTAGCGATGAAAAATATCTTGATGCTTGGAGTTTAAAAGGGAATCGTTTAAATTCTCAAGATTGGTTTGAATTTAAACAAGCTAATAAAGGTAGTTTTTATAACAAACATTTAAATGATACTTTAAAAGCCATGCAGAAACTTAAAGCTTATTTTAGTATCGATAAATTTGAAGGCATAAATTTACATGGAAATGATGAATGGTGCGATTTTCTACCTTCAAATTATCTCCAAATTTACGATAGGCTATGTTTAGATAAAAGCAAATATATTTTACATAGATATTATCAAGAAAATGATTTAAGCGAAATAGGAGCACTTAAAAATCTTTCTCCTAATTTTCCTTTTTGGAATGAAAGTGGTGAAAATTTTTCTCAAAATCAAATCAATGCTTTTATAGATAAAGACAACTTAGCACCCTATTTCAATAAATATGATGTTTATTTTAACTCTTCGCTTAATTTAACTTTTAATTTCAGTGATGAAAGCTTAAAATATCTAGTTGATAATTATAATCATAGAATCAGTCATACTTTTATCCCAAAAAATCAAGAGCAACTAGAAAAAGAATTAAATTTAAGCAAAAATGAAAAAATTATTTTAGAACTTCAAAATATGTTTTTAGATCTTTGTAAAGGCATCAGCGCTGATTATGCTTTTATGGATTTTTCTTATTTTTTTTCGGGTTATAACTATATATTAAATTCTAAAGATAATGCTTTTAAATCTTATCCTGCCACCCAAAATACACTTATTTATAAAAGAAGTTTTAAAAAACATATAGAAAAATATGCGAATAATTATTTTTTAAATTACTATTCTAAAGAGTTTTTAAAAGAACTTGATAATCAAGAGTTAAATGAAGATAGACTTAATCATTATCTTATCAATTACAACAAAATCCCAAAAAAAGTCGAAGAAGAAAATATACAAGGTTTACTCTCTAAACAAAAAGATACAAATATTAATTTTGTAAATTTTATAGATTATCAAGATTATGTTTATAACAATAAAGATGATTTTTGGAATTTGTCTTCAGAGGAAAATTCTATGCTTTGGGAAAAATTTTTAAGTAAAAATACCTTAAAACCTTTTCCTTTAAACTTTGATTGCTCCTTAGAAGAAAAATTTCTTTATGCTAAAGATGAGCAATTAGAAAACATTCTCAAATCTCACAAGGCTTTTCATGGCTAGAAAAAGAAAAATAAATATTCCTAGAATAGAAGATATTAATGTAACTCTTGATACTTCTTGTTTGCATCCTATATTGGA
>NZ_MJXL01000003.1:0-203 GCF_001762785.1 Campylobacter sp. BCW_6463 | reverse complement strand
TACACAAAACTGATTCTATTTTGTTTAATCATTCTAGCACGATTGATAAGAGCATAAAGGGCTTTACTTTCATCATTATATATTTTTCCTTCAAATTCTTCATCCCCATCAAATTCAATACTTTTCCATTCTATAATTTTTGCTTTAGCATTAGTGATAAAAGAAATATATTTATCTCTTTGTTTATCATGTTTGATACCTGT
>NZ_MJXL01000002.1:0-277 GCF_001762785.1 Campylobacter sp. BCW_6463 | reverse complement strand
ATTATGGTATTTGTTTGATAAAACCTAACCTTGAAACATTTACACAAAGCTAATTCTATTTTGCTTAATCATTCTGGCACGATTGATAAGAGCATAAAGGGCTAGAAATTCATCGTTAATTATTCTTTCAAAAGTTTCACTGTATCTATCCCCATCAAATTCAATACTTTTCCATTCTATAAGCTCTGCTTTGGCATTAGTGATAAAAGAAATATATTTATCTCTTTGTTTATCGTGTTTGATACCTGCACATAAAGGTTTAAGTGCTTCATCATAC
>NZ_MJXL01000001.1:0-226 GCF_001762785.1 Campylobacter sp. BCW_6463 | reverse complement strand
AGAATTTGAAGGAGAAATATATAATGATGAAGATATAGCCCTTTATGCTCTTATCAATCGTGCCAGAATGATTAAACAAAATAGAATCAGTTTTGTGTAAATGTTTTCCTTATGATTTGATTTAATCTTAGTGGGTTTAAAACCCACAAGGCTTTTCATGGCTAGAAAAAGAAAGATAACTATTCCTAGAATAGAAGATATTAATGTAACTCTTGATACTTCTTGT